>JAYSUN010000082.1:0-6179 GCA_043719045.1 Hyphomicrobiaceae bacterium
GTCGGATACTGGCTTCAGCCACACACTCGCTCGATAGCCTGTAACCTCGAAAAAAAGAGACAGCCCTATAGGCGGGTGGCTAATGCCAACCGGCTCGACGACAACGCGAATGACGCGGCGGGCGTCTTACTTGATGAGCAGGGCGACTGGACCGCGAACGGCTTCCAGCCTGGAACTTACCTGAATTCGCGGGAGGAACCGTTCTTCCCCGATCGCCCTGGGTCATGGGGCGGCTTTATCAAAGCAAATGCACCGCTCTTTAAGTGGGTCGGCTAGCGCGGGCGGCATGCCCAAACCTCGCCAACCCGCGTCGCCCTTCCGGTGCTTCAACTCGTCTCCGGAGATCATCCGCTTCGTCTTGATGGCTCCGTCAGATGGGAGTGGATGCTGCTGGGCCGCAGTTGTCAGCCTGCGGATCACCCGAGCGAAGATGTTGGAGTTCTTCTCGGCCCAACCTCGCTGTCTTGTTGCGACGGAGGCATGCGTTAGCCCGTCATGCTCATTCGTCCGTCAAACGGCATGCCCGGTCACATATCACGAACTTTGGGATTGGGATAAATTGCTCGATCTCGTCGTCGAATGTCGTCATCGCCAAGCCTATGTGGAGGCCGTTCCGATGAAACTGGCGATGCTGGCCGCAGGCGAAGGTGCGCGATCAATCCTTCGATTTGCCTTGGCTACTTGTCTTCGGCATGAAAAACAGCATCCGAGAGTCACGCTAAAGATCGTTATCTGGGTCGGAAGGAGCCAGGGACCAACCTGACTCGGGCATTGGTGGCCAGACGCGGGTAATATTTAGGCACTTTCGATTCCCCACAAATGCAGATAGATGTATCTCGCGAGCCGATATCACGTTGTCCAATGGACAGACACTCAGTATTCATTATGCAATGCCGGAGAAATGTAATGGCTATGAACAGCAAGAATTGGAAAGCGGTGCAAAGTGCAACGGACTTTGCTGGTTCGAAGCATGTCCTGACGATCACCGGGGAGGTGGAAGTTTCTCGATCGAATGAATCTCCGGTTCTTGCCGAAGCGGACCCACAGGGCGTCGTTGCCGAGATTCTCCTGATTGACGTCTCGGTGACATCATCGGGGGACGTCGGCGCAGACGTGATGGTCTGGAAACAGGCAACCTACACACGCGAGGTCACCCCGGGGCAATACGGCCAGGTTACACTGACGGGCGTGGTGGCGACGCAGACTGTCGATGTTGAGACGATACTTTCCTGACAGGCATGGCGGGCCAGGACTGGAAAACCGGAGGGGTAGGTAGATGACCGTGGAGGGTTCCGCTTGCGCGGCGGATTTCGTCGAACACACCCGACACATGTTCGTCGATGTTGTCCAGGCGCGAGCCATAGCTGCCGGTGAGAGGCCCGCCCACCGAGCAGTGTTTCGCAAGGTGCACGGAATTGTCTCGGGCAACCTGACACTGGACCCGGAACGGCCTGAAAGCACGCGCCAAGGCATCTTTGCAGGCGAGTCTTACCGCTGCTGGCTGCGCTTTTCGAGCGATGTACGCCCGGATGCTGACGATGCGGAGAACGGTACGATAGGTCTGGGCATCAAGCTATTTGGGACGCATTTTTCGACTTTAGCCGCTATCGATCCCGCAGCGCCGACCGCCGACCTTTTGTTCCAGAATCATGACGTGTTCTTTGTCGATACCGGGATGGACATGTGCGTGTTCACCGACTTGGCCCTGCAAGGAAAGGATGGCGACTGGTACGAAACGCACCCAGAGACCAAACGTATCCTTGATGAAATGGCCAAGCCTGAGGAGAGTGTCCTGACGGCGACCTATTCGAGCACGCTACCTTACGCTTGCGGAGACGAAATGGCAGTGAAGTACCGCCTGGTGCCGCTCCAGTCCGGTCCGACGCAGGCGTCGTCCGGCGATCGCGATCGCCTGCGGTCCGATCTTGTCTCGC
Organism: Hyphomicrobiaceae bacterium; assembly: GCA_043719045.1. Classification (GTDB taxonomy): domain Bacteria; phylum Pseudomonadota; class Alphaproteobacteria; order Rhizobiales; family Hyphomicrobiaceae; genus JABFRJ01. The sequence goes on from JAYSUN010000082.1 coordinate 1,935, forward strand.
GATTATTGACCACACCGGCCGGTTTCACGTTCGAATTGCAATGTCCCTCGCCCGGTTTTACGCCTGATCTCGATCGTGCGACCGTACCATGGTCGATTGCCGATGCGCCCTTTACCGCAGTCGGCAGGCTGACACTGGACCAGCAGGATGTCTCCGTCGAAGGGCAGGCAGCCTATGGCGACAATCTGGCCTTTTCGCCCTGGCGCGTACCGGAGGCCAATCGCCCGCTCGGTTCGATCGCGCAATCGCGAAGGGCTGCCTATCCGTCTTCGGCGGCACTACGCCATCGTGTCAACGGCATTCCCGAAGCGGAGCCGCACGAGCCGAGGTAGAGCAAGACGAGGTGAACATGCCCATCGACCCTGCGCGCATTGCATCGCTGCGTGTCCTACCGCCGTTAGGCATTGCGCGCGTCGGCAATTGCGCCGATTCGAACGACACGTTCGCCGAAGACTTCCTGATTTCGCCCGAAGTGATCGACGGGCCCGTGCTCAGGCCCGATGGTGCCCTGGCTGAAGGTGTTGCCGCTTTCCGCGACGCCAATGGGGCGATCCGCCGGCACGCCGCCCGCTTCCGCGTCTATGCGACGCTCGACGATGGCAGCGTGACCGAACTGGTCCATGGCGCTGGTATCGAGATCGAATGGCGGGTGGCCGTCGCCAATCTCAAGGCGGGATGGTATGAATTCAACCAAGCCATGGACTTACCTGCCGGGGTGGCCAAGGATGCTCTCAAGCGCAATCGCGACATGCCGGTCGTGCCGGGTGGGCGCAGATCGCTGGACATCGTACCCCAGCCCAGGTCAATTTCGGGCTTGGACCTCAAGGGGCCTGAATACCAGTTTTCCGATGGCCAGTTCTTCCGCAAGCTGGTTTATCTGGGCGAGTTGCGGACCGACTCGCAAGGGCGCCTGTTGTTCCTGGGCGGGCGCGGTATTTCCGGGTCCTATCCGCCTAACCGGCGACCGATTACCTTCGCCAATAACGAAGGCTGGCACGATGATATCGCCGACGGACCGGTGCGCGCCAAGGTGCGATTTGCCGATGGCACCGAACGCGAAGCAGAACCCGGCTTCGTCGCGGTCACCCCGCCCAACTATGCGCCGGGACTGAGCGGGCTCGTCACCATGGACGATACCGTGCGTGAGCTCTTCATCGAGCAGACATGGCTGCCGCGCCCTCCAACGACATCGTTCTCGAACGACATTTGGCCGATCTTCAAGCGGCTGACAGACCTGCAATGGGTCAATCACGGCCTATTCATGCTTCACGGCCACGCCGGACCGCTTGATGCCGATTCACCCGAAGTCCTCCTGCGGTTGTGCGATGCGACGGAAAACGGCGCGCATTGGCGCAAGCATATCTTTGCGGCTTTCCGCAAGGAACAGGACTTGACGGCACCCGACAAGGGCCAACTGCCGCAGAACTACGGCGATGCAGAAGGAGAGGTTGCTGATCCGGCGTGCTTCGCGGTCACACCCACACAATATGCCCACCTCGAGCGCTGGGCGGCAGGTGATTTCGCCGATGATTGGCAAGGTGTGCCGCCCGCGCCTGCCACACTGGAATCTCTATCGCCTTCCGAGCAGGTCAGCCAGCTCGAAAGAGCCGCGCTGCATGCCTGCCTCGGCGCGCCGTTCCATCCGGGCATCGAACTCACATGGACCATGCGCATCCTTCACGTCTGGATGGGGCCCTACCGGTTGAACATTCTGCCCGGTGAGGCACCCGCTAAGCAGGATTTCGGGCCGGCCCTGACACCTGCCATGTGCACCGGCGCGGACGGACCTTATGCCGGGCTGGCCGCAGGCGCGCTGACGCGTTTCATGGGGGTGCCATGGCAAACCGACGGTGCATCATGCAATTCCGCCGCCGACTACAGCCCTTCGACGTTCCTTTCGATACCCAGCTTCTGGGGGGCGCGCGTGCCAGACCAGGTCTTGTCCAGCGAGAGTTTTGATCGGGTCCATGCCAATGTGGAAGCGGGCCGGATGGGTCAGGCCGACAAGTATTTCGCTTATCGTTCGGACTGGCTGCGCGATGTGCGCGGAAGTGGATACTATGACCGGATCGCCCTGATGATCAAAGAGTGGCAGGACCTGGGCATGGTTCTGCCGGGCCCAGAATTCCTCGAAGGATACCCTTCGCCGCTCCGCTCCGAGCAGGGCCGTTCGCCCGAACAAGCGGGATCCGATCCAAAACTTGGCTTGATTGAAAGGCTGGAAGGCGAAAAGGAGCCTGAATTTTTGGTTGCTCTGACGCACAAAGGAATATCTGTGCCCGATCAATCGAGTGCGGGTCCGTCGGAGTTTGTCGCTCCAAGACGCACTTACAGACAGGGTGAGATCTGATTGCGTGTTCCCGTGAGCAATATCCAATCGTTGTCGTCGGCGGTGGTCCGGCGGGATTGACGGTTGCTCGCCTGCTGTCGTTGCATGGGCGCCGAGCACTGCTGATCGACGATGGCCGTCCGTCGAGCGACCGACTGGAAGTCGTTTCTCCGCCGACCGTGGCCGCCTTTGAAGCCGCCGGGTTAGTCTGCCTGCTCGATCGCACAGAGATTGCCAGTCCCTGCTTGGGCATCCTGCGTCCAGGCCATCCCGGTCAAAAGCGCGAAGAATTCCTGCACCAGCCGTGCGGTCGGGGCTACACTATCGATCGCGTCAAGTTCGACCTTGCTTTGCGGGATCTTGCCATGTTGGACGGGGTGGAATTTGTACAGGGCCGCGTTCGCTCGGTCAGACCTGTACCTGAGGGCTTCAGTTTGTGTGTGACCAGCGCGGTTGGCACCAACCGGGTCTTTGCGTTGAACGTTGTCGACGCCACAGGCCGGCCGGCAGTGATCGCTCGGCGATTGGGAGGAAAGCGCCTATATTTTTCGCGACTGACGGCGAGGCGGCTACCGGCGACTAACTCTGTTGGTCCATGGCTGCAGTATTCATCATGCTCTTCCAATTGGTCCTATTCGTTATCTGGTCCGTCGGCACGGAACGAAACTTGGGAGGTTTCAGCCTCTCGTCAAAAAACAGGTGAAGCGGCAATTGCTGTCACTGACGCATCTACATCGGTGCTCCAGCCGTCAGCCCAGGCAGGATGGATCGCGATCGGTGACGCAGCGGCTGCATTCGATCCGATCTATTCGCAAGGCCTTTCCCACGCCATCGGTACTGCAATCGCGGTTGCGGGCATCTATTGTCGTGAAGGAACAATCGCCAGCCAAACGGCACGCGACTATGATCAAGCCAATTTTGAAACTGCACAAAACAGTGTAGCATTGCGCTCGGCGCTGATGGATTTCTTCGATTAGGTGGCGGCACCAGCGCTCTCTACGAACATAGCGCGGAAAATCGGCGATATACTTCACTCTTGCAAGTTTGAGTCGAAACAGCGGTTACACGAATTGCGATGGGTACCCGCTATTGATCGGAACCCGGCGGGCGGAGTTTCGCCACGTCGAGAAAGATTGGAAAAAAGCTCTTCTGCTGTTTGAGCTTCAACATATCCCCGATTGCGATGGTATGAGCGCTACGTCTTTCGCCACCTGCTGGCGTGATCACCTGTAGATCAGGATTGTCGATAATGGCCTGATGGATGTCTTCGCTATGGGCCGGCGTTGCATTGTAGATGCCAGCGTAGAAGTCGCCGACCCCGATGACATCGCCTGAACCCGAAATGAGGCGCGGTATGTCGGAAAGCAATTGCGTCTTGGCGCTTTCCCGACCGGAAACATCGAAAAGGTAAAGTGACCCGTCTTCGTGGCTGGGGTCATATGAGAGCATGTTGAGCCCGGACCTGCCGTAATGCGCCTGTTCCGAGCTGTTGGCATGCAGCACATTATTGTAGACTTGCCGCGCCCTGTGGGCATTTGCGAAATGGATCAGCCAATATCGCCATCCATCCGGATTGTTGATCGAGAACGGACTGACAAAAGTGGCGCAAGTGCGGAATGTGTCGAACACCAGTCGTTCGGCAGCCCCCAGCCAATGTTGCTTCTTGATCCCGAAGTCGAGTGCTTCGATGTCCTTGGCTTGGATGCCAAATGGCTGGAGCTGGCTGGCAAGCCGGACGGGATCGTGCGTCTGCAGGTAAGTCAGCAGCGACTTGATTGCGAAGGTGTAGAAGATCTCGACCGACGGGTAGGAGTGCATGATGTCGATCAGCGTTGTGCGGCTCACCTTGCTGTAGCCGCACTGATCGAGGTTGAACAGGACGTTGCGGAAGTGTCCCCCGTCAGCACCAATGGCAC
>JAYSUN010000083.1:0-6161 GCA_043719045.1 Hyphomicrobiaceae bacterium
GATGGTGAAGCACGCCGACATCGTGCCGGAATGCGCGTCGCTGTTCGAGCAGCTTTGGATTGATGCCGGAGCCCCGCTCGGCGTCTACACGAACCTACGCATTTCGTACGAGCAAGTCGCCGCCGTGATTGACGATCATCGGATCAAGGGCGTTGCCCTGACTGGGGGTGTGGAGGCGGGTAAGATCGTTGCCAAACGCGCCGGACAAAACATGAAGAAGGCGACGATGGAACTTGGCGGCAATGATGCCTTCATCGTGCTCGAGGATGCCGACCTTGAGAAGACGGTGCGATGGGCAGTGTGGGCCAGAATGAACAATACGGGTCAGTGCTGCATCGCCGGCAAACGTTTCATCGTGGTCGAGGCACTGGCCGATAGATTTCTTGAGCAGTTTCGGAAGGCCCTTGCGGCGTTGTCACCAGGCGACCCGATGCTCCCTGAGACCACGCTTGGGCCAATGTCGACGGAAGCGGCCCTCAGAACTCTCTTGACGCAAGTCGATGACGCCGTCGCTCACGGTGCCACAGTTGTGATGGGTGGCAAACGCTTCGACCGAACTGGCGCGTTCATGCAGCCGACTATCCTCACCAACGTTGCGCCAGACAATCCCGCATTCCGGCAAGAATTCTTTGGCCCAGTTGCTATGGTCTTCCGCGTCGCGGGCGAGGACGCCGCGATTGCGCTCGCAAATGACAGCGATTTTGGTTTGGGCGGTTCGGTTTTCACGGCAGACGTGGAGCGCGGCAAACGCGTGGCGAACCGCATCGACACAGGGATGGTGTTTGTCAACCATCCGACGTGGACAGCACCAGACCTGCCATTCGGCGGGATCAAGAGTTCTGGGTTCGGTCGCGAACTGTCTGCGCTTGGCATTCAAGAATTCGTCAACAAGAAGCTGATCCGCGTCTCGTCGATCGATGCGCCGGCCTAGTCCGTGAGAGCCCGGGACTGTTAGTCAATTCACTTGTCGACCGCCACTGGAAATCCACAATGACGTCCAGCTTGACCATCATCGGAGCCGTGATCTTTGCCTACGTCAGCGCCGGGTTCGCCATCTCGCTGATATGGAAGCGCAACGACGTTGCCGACGTCTTGTGGGGGCCCGGAATCTTAATTGCGGCGTTGACGGGCGTCTTGGCGAGTGGGGAGTCGGTGCGATCTGGGCCGTTGGCATATCTCATTTGCGGATTGATCTTCCTATGGGCAGGTCGCCTTGCGTGGCAGATAGGGAGTCGGTTTCTTTCCAAGTCCGCGGAGGATGCGCGTTACGCAGAATGGCGCAAATCGTGGAAGAATTTTTACCTCCGATCTTACCTGCAGGTCTTTCTGCTCCAAGGCGTACTGATGATCCTGGTGGCGATGTCAGCGATCGTCGCCACGCTGTACCGCGACGGTAGTCAGTATCAGGCTGTGGTCGTGTTAATCGGTTGCCTTATTTTCGTCTTCGGCCTCGTGTTCGAGACCGTTGCCGACAATCAGCTCAACACGTTTGTGAAAGCCAAGACGGATAAGTCTGCGATCCTCAGTACCGGGCTGTGGCGTTACTCGCGCCACCCAAACTACTTCGGCGAGGTGACGGCGTGGTGGGGCCTCTGGATGATCGGCACCGCGCCCGCGATAGCCGACCCGACATCTGCAAATTTCGCTATCGCTCTGCTGGCTCTGATTTCGCCCGTCACGATCACTATCCTCATACTCAAAGTATCGGGCATTCCGATGCTCGAGGCAAAGTACGTCGGTAATCGGAAGTTTGATGCCTACAAGCAACGGACGGCGGCATTTTTTCCGTGGTTTCCTAGACGTACGGGCAAAGGCGTCGCGCCCACGCGTCTGCAGCCCCAACCCCGATCAGTCATCGAGTAAATCGACATGCACCATCTGGCAGTAATGGCTCAAAGCGCTGATGTAGGTCACTCGGACGAGCGCGAGTTCGTCCAGGTCGTCCGGTTTGGCGTGGCCGACGACAATCAATCGAAACTTATTCAAGTGATATTTGATGAATTCGAACGGTGGGTGTGTATGTGCCCTGGCTTCATTTCATGCCAGATGCACGCGAGCCAGGATGGCAAGCATGTCCTCACCTACGCTCGTTGGCAAACAGAAGCAGCGTTTCGCGACTTTACGCGCCACCCGGAAACCGCAGCCCTGAACGCCGCCATCCGAAGCTTTGGCACAACGAGTGAACCAGAGCCCGCCTCGTATCGGCTCATGCGCTGCATCCTGCCGAAGTCGTCCGAAAACCAGACACCGCCGTTGGTGACCCTTGCGACATCGTGATGTGAAGCCATCTTAACGGCAGTCGTACGGATCGCCAGCCTACAAGACTTCGTCTCGTCCAGTCAGAACAGGATCCGTCAAATGGCTCAACTCACCATGTATTTCACTACGCTCGCCATATTCGTCGGCATCGACCTCGTCTGGCTCGGCGTCATCGCCAAGAGTTTCTATCGAGCGGAAATGGGACCGTTGCTTGCGGATAAGATGAACCTGCCGGCCGCGGCAATCTTCTACATCATTTATGCCGCCGGACTGATGTTCTTTGCTGTCCAGCCAAGCTTGTCCAGCGGTGGGTGGTCCCGGGCAATGATGCTTGGCGGGCTCCTCGGGGCGTGTGCTTACGCCACCTATGATCTCACGAACCTCGCGACCCTCCGCGGTTGGACGGTCAAGCTCTCCATTGTGGACATGCTTTGGGGGACGGTCTTATCCGGCTTCACTGCCGCCGTGGCGCCACTCGTCGCAGATCAATTGTTGGGAAAGGGCGCCCTGTAGCTCTCTTTTTGTCTCCGCGCCGGCGCCGGAACTGCACTCTCGGTTCGGCGCGTGCGCTCCACACAAACAGGCATCATCGCTGCAGCCACAAACCACGCATTGCAAACTATCGTCGCAACAGGAGTCCACATGCCAACCCCGCAAGATCTTGAAATGAAGTTCTGGGCCAAATTGAAGTCCGACCGAGTCGTTATGCTCGGTCTTGTCGGCGTCGATGACGGTCATACCCGCCCCATGACGGCACAGGTTGAGGGCGAGCGCGGCCCGATCTGGTTCTTCTCCGCGAAGGACGCCGCCATCGCGACCGATCTTGGCAACGGCCGCCGCGCCATCGTGGCATTTGCGTCCAAGGGCCACGAACTCTTCGCGACCGTTCACGGAAGTCTACGGGTCGACAACAATCGCGCCGTCATCGACCGGCTGTGGAACTCGCACGTTGCTGCCTGGTACAAAGGCGGGAAGGACGATCCCGCTCTGACGCTGCTGCGGCTCGACGCCGAAACGGCCGAAATTTGGCGTGACGGTTGTAGTCTTGTCGAGGGCCTTCGCATGGTGCTCGGTGGTGATCCGAAGCAGGTGCTCAAGGAAAATGTCGCGGTCGTGGATCTCACGTGATTGCGATGTGCGCGTTCGCCGATTGGCTTTGGATCCATGACGTTCGAATATAGGCTTTCACATTCCGCAAGAATGTCGTTGGCGAACTCACTTCCGATAACCGTCAAGGTGGCGGCAGGCACCGACGTCGTTTGCATTGGCGTCTCGACCACGTGTGCATCGCCGCCGCGCGACGACCGTCCGAGTCGGTGCCGCAGAAGGTCCAGTTTCGGCGACCACGTCAGCCGCAATGGTACCCAGTTCCGATTTCGCGGCTGCGAACCTGCCATCGTGCATGATCACGCTCAGTGCCAACATCAAATGCTGGCTCGCTACCGCCTCCTGACGCGATGATCGTAAGCGAAACTATCGCAATGGGACAAGATCCGATCATGTGGTATGGCGCTCCAGGCCATGTGCGGTCGCAATCGGACATTTCGTCGATGACTTCCGTAAATGTCAGCTCTGAACATCCGACGCGGCGTGCTGCCTTTAGAAACATCGAACACACATATACAGCAGGTGAATAGACGCTTCAGACGCCGTTCAATCGTCGTCGGGCATCGTCCAGTCTAAGGCTGGGGAGCTTCAACCCAACCACTCAGGAGCGTCACCATGTCGACCCGTCTCAGTCTGTCCCTCGCCGCCCTTGCGCTCTCCCTCGGCGCAACTGTGATTACCACGGCACTACCAGCTCATGCTGATGGCTATGTCTCGATCGAGCAGCGCGGTTGGGCCAACGGCGCCGCTGGGAGCCAACGCGGTTACCGCAATCGTCTCACTGTTGATCAAACTGGCACTCGCAACTCGGCCCACAGCCGCCAGTACGGCGACTACAATCGTACCGTCGTTGGCCAAAGTGGCAGCAGAAACTCCGCTTCAAGTTACCAGAATGGTCGCGGCAACATCGCGGGCGTCGCTCAATTTGGTACCGGCCACACCGTCGTCACCTCCCAGGATGGTAACGGCAATGCCGTCGGCGTAATCCAGGCAGGACGCAATAACCGTGCGACGACGACACAGATCGGTGCCGGAAACGTGTCGGTTATCGTACAGGACTGACTTCCCGCATCTCGTCTGATCATCTGGGAGAAGCAGCGCCTTCTCCCACTACTTGCGAAGGAGTAGCAGCTATGTCGATCCTCTACGTCACGCGCCATGGCGTCGTCATGGCCGCCCTCGCGACAGTCGGCGCTCTAGGCATGCTTTTCCAACCGGCAGTTTCGGCGAAGGCTGCGCATGGCGCATTATCGTGCGACATCCAGGTGTCACGCTCGGGCACCTTGGTCGGGCTCAATGCCGTCGTGAGCGCTCAAGACGCAACATCGGGGATCTATCGTCTGCGTGTCGTGTCGTCGGGCGGCAACAGCTCGAACATCGACCAGTCCGGCGACTTCTCGGTCAGGGGCGGCTCGGTGATCGTCAGCACGGTCAGCCTTGGCGGCAGCGGCAGCTACACCGCTCGGCTCTCGGTCACGGCCGACGGGCGAACGACGGAATGTAGCCAGAGAGTCAGCGGCTCGCTCTGACGACAAGCCAAGAACGAGACTATTGAAGGAGCTCGGCGCAATCCGCCGGGCTCTTTGCACGTGAGGCATCGAGGATTGTTCAAGATGAATGGCGATTGCATGCACCATTCGAATGCGGTTCAGCCAATGGCAGCTATTCTCGTGAACAGTGAAGTCGTTGACTTCACGAGGTTGAAAAGGGTCGTGTCATGCTGAAACGTTTTGCCGTCGTCCCGCTCGTCGCAATCGCTGCAATCACTGCTGCTTTCTCTCCTGCACAGGCCGATGGCGTTAGCCTCACATTACGACCACGCGGTGAGAGCGCCGAAGTCATCCGTGAGGGGTTGGGCTTTTACAGCTTCTTTCGCAGTCTCCAGAACCGCGCAAAGACTAATCAGCGCGGGGCGAACAACGGCGCGGCGATTGCACAGCACGGCCGCGGCAACAACGCTTACGTATTTCAGCGCGGACGGGATAATTCGGGCACCATAACGCAGAACGGCAGCCACAATTCCTACGGCCTTTTCCAATTCGGCCGTCGCAATTCCTCAACCGTCGTGCAGAACGGAAACGGCGAGGTAGGTATCACGCTGCAGGGGAATTGGTAGACGCGAGGGCTGGTGATAAGCGTCTGGAACCCGTTGATTGTCCTGCGAACATCGCCAGAACATCGCACGCGACTGAGAACAAAGTTCTTCAATCGACCAAGTGGACAGCGGTCGAAATTTCCTCCTTCAACGAACAATCCAGTCCGTCTGTTCTGAGGTCACTAGCCCGATCAATTCCGCGCGGCGACAGCGGACGATCTATCCCCATAAAGCTGCCGTGCTGTAAATGCTACGTCCTCAAACCGTTCCGTTAGTCTGCAAAACTAGTCGCTATCATGTTGATTTGAAGATGATTTCTTTCAGTCATTTCGGCGTGCCCGCAATTCTTGTCCGTGTCGTCATGGTGGGTGTCATGAAAAAGCAGACGGAACCGGACATCGTCATCGAGTGGAATGGCCGCGACGGCGCGACGACGATCGACAGCGTCGACAAGCAGCAACTGCGCGAACTGGCCCGCATCCTTGGTCGTATCGCTGCGCGACGATCTTGCCCAGGCTCGCAATGATCGGGCAGTGTCGGAACAGAGTGCGACGACGACAGACGAGCAAGACAGTGGCGACGTAAGCATCCGCCTTGGACCACCTTGGCGCGGGTGGGCGAATAGGATCGACTGGTGCGTGACCTCCCACGCAAGCGACAGGTCGGCACTATGTCTGGAGACAGGTCTCAGCCTCGCTAT
>JAYSUN010000084.1:0-6152 GCA_043719045.1 Hyphomicrobiaceae bacterium
AGTGAAACTGAGGTACCATGCTAGGTTTTACGGTGGTTTTCGATTTGGATGGAACACTGATTGATACCGCTCCAGATCTGATGGGCAGCATTGATTCGATCCTGATCGAAAAGGGTCTCAATCCGGTGCCGCATGACTTGATCCGGCCGCTCATTTCGATCGGCTCAAGAGCTATGCTGAAGCGCGCGCTCGAGCATCTCGAGTATGCCTTGCCGGAACCTGAATATGAAGCGTGGTGGGCGCGCTATCTGGAACTCTACGCTGCCAACATCGCCGACAAGAGCCGTCCATTTCCAGGCCTGGTTTCGCTGCTTGAGCGCCTAACTGCGCAAGGTGCGATACTCGCAGTTTGTACCAACAAGAGCGAGGTCTTATCGCGTAGACTTCTAGGCCTGCTTGGTTTGACGCATCATTTCAAGGCCCTGGCTGGCCGCGATACGTTCGTGCGCTGTTACAAACCCAATCCAGAACATCTGCTCGGCACACTTCGCCTTGCAGGCGGCGATCCAAGACGCGCCGTGATGGTCGGCGACAGTGATGTTGATGTTCAAGCCGCGCGCAATGCCGGTGTACCAGTGATTGGCGTTACTTTCGGCTACACCGACGCCCCGATGGCAACTTTCAACCCGGACGCCGTCATCAACCACTACGACGATTTTGAGCCCGCATTGGCCGAAGTTCGCGCACGCATTGGCGGCGCAACTTAAGCACCCCACGTGCCGTGTTTACCTTCTGTGGTTAACCGTTCCTTCGATTACCGTTGTTTTCGAGGCGGCGAAGGGCTTTAATTGCACAATGAGTTTTGAACGCTATGTCGAGGAACCTATGATCGGACGAATCTTTCGCGTGTTAAGCGGTTTTATCCTGGCGTGCTTAGCTGCCGGGTTGACGAAGATCCTGTTTGCGTTCACTCCCGGGGAGCTTTCAAACTTGCCGCCCGAGATCGTGGCCGATCGATTGGCATTGGCACTGCCGATCGCAACCCACGCAGCCATCTTTGCCGCGCCGTTCGCACTGATTGCCATCTGGCTTGGCGAATGGCGCGTGTGGCGGGATTGGGCCTACTATGCAGCGGCCGCAATGGCGATTGCATTGATTGGCTTTTTTGCGCAGTACAGCAGCGAAACCGCGCAGATGGGTTGGTCGGTTCTGAACAGCAACTATCCGCTCGTTGCCTTCTTGACGACGGGCTTTGTCGCAGGCTTGGTCTATTGGCTTTTTTCGGGTCGGCTCGCTGGCCATCACCTGTTGACAACTCAGGGCCATCGTCACGGATTGGGTGGCCATGGCCACGCGGCTGCTCCGACAAACGGCAACATGCAAAAGACTGCGACCACCACGACGGTGAAGAGCGGTGCCAAACGCTAGGCTTGACTGGGCATCACCGCGAGCGTGTGTTTTCGACCATATTGTCCTGCATCAAGCGGCGTCCCAGTGACAACATGGTTTTTTGCCGGACAAGCATTTGAGTTGTGTTGAACCCAGACATCATCCACACGATCGTTTGGTGTAGAGACCGCTCAGAGCTGGAATACCTGAGGCAGTGACTTGCGCCAGGGGCAAGCACTGTGTTCACTTGGCCTGGAACCAAGCGACTCGGGAGAATACCGGAATGATTGACGCAGCAGGCGCGCGTGCAAAGGCCGTGCAAGCGGCCCGTGCCTACGTCGCGGGTGGTGAGTTCGAGCATGACTTGGCGCGCCGCGTCGCCATTCGAACCGAGAGCCAGGCGCTGCCCGCAAGCTTACCGGAACTTGAGCTTTATCTGACTGCGGAGATGATGCCGTCGTTCGAAGCTCTGGGCTTTACCTGCAAGACTTACCAGAATCCGGTCCAGGGTCAGGGCCCGGTCCTGCTGGCGACCCGGATTGAGAATGCCACGCTGCCGACTGTCCTCGGTTATGGTCATGGCGATGTCATCCGTGGCCAGGATGCCTTTTGGACCAAAGGCCAGGGACCCTGGGTCACCGCGCGTGACGGCGATAAACTCTATGGCCGCGGCACCGCCGACAACAAATGCCAGCACACGCTCAATCTTGCAGCTCTCGCAGCTGTCATGAAACAGCGCGACGGCAAGCTCGGCTTCAATGCCAAGTATATCATTGAAATGGCAGAGGAAACTGGATCTGCCGGGCTGGATCAGGTGGTGGAACAGAATGCAGCTGATTTTGCCGCAACCGTGCTCGTCGCGTCCGATGGCCCGCGTGCGGAAGCTGACCGCCCAACCATCGTGCTCGGCAACCGCGGTGCGGTGACCTTTGATCTCGTCTGCGACCTCAGAGACGGTGCGCACCATTCGGGCAATTGGGGAGGGTTACTCGCCGATCCCGCGATTATCCTTGCCCACGCCTTGGCATCGATCGTTGGCCCCAAGGGCGGCATCCGCTTGAAAGCCTGGATGCCACCGCGGTTGTCGCAAAGCGTCCGTGCGGCACTGTCAGACATTACGATTGATGGCGGCCCGGATGCGCCGCCGATTGATGCCTGGTGGGGCGAACCCGGTCTCACGGGACCTGAGAAAGTTTATGCATGGAATTCGTTTGCCGTGCTGGCGATGAGTTCAGGCCGGCCTGAGGCGCCTGTGAATGCCATTTCGGCAAGTGCCCGCGCGCGGTGCCAATTGCGCTACGTTGTCGGCACCAATGTCGACGATGTTTTACCCGCATTGCGCCGGCATCTGGATGCCACTGGCTTTACCACTGTTCGCATTGAGCAACCTGCCGGGGTCGGCCAATTTCCGGCGACTCAAACTGAGCCTGATCACCCTTGGGCTTTGTTTGCCCAGGCCTCGTTTGCCAAGACCGAGCCCGAAAAGCGTCCGGCCATTATTCCATCAACGGGTGGTGGCGTGCCCAATCATGTGTTTCAGGATACGCTTGGCCTGCCAACGTTGTGGATCCCGCACTCCTATGCGGGCTGCTCACAGCATGCCCCTGATGAGCACGTCCTGATGTCCGTGATGGAGAGCGCCTGTGGCCTCATGGCTGGATTGTATTGGGACATTGGCAGCGGGCCGGTGCCGATGTCGGTTGCGGAAGCAAAATAGTGCCCGTTGAGCTTCGACAGGCGGAGTCGTGCATGCGCCGCAACACCGTTGTTTTCGACATTGGCAACGTCTTGCTCGAGTGGGGACCCGCGCTATCGTTGTCGGACCATCTTTGCCGATCCTGCTGAAATGGATTGGTTCCTGAAACTCATGAGCTAGACCATGTGGACAGCGCGTTCGTGGCCCGTCGCGCCAAAATTGCTGAATGGCCGCGACTTGTTTCAATTTTGGCGCGACATGAGGGTCACGAGCAAAAGCATGGGCTTCGTGTGGCGTTCATCGCGCCTTGGTTGAGACCAGTCGAGCTGGAACACCGATCAACCAAGGCGCGACGCCACACTAGTAGTTTCGGCTGGGCAGCCCTAAATCGGGAGCAGTCGTTCGAACAAGTTGGTTATCTATTGGGGCATGCATGCCGGTGACACGCGCAAACGAGACAGGGACACGACCGAAAGTCTCGGTGATCATGCCATCTTACAATGGTGTGCGTTTTGTCAGCCAGTCGCTGCAGTCGCTTTTGCAGCAAACGTTCACCGACTTTGAGATTGTCGTGGTCGATGACGGGAGCGCGCAGCCGACGCGTGATGTCCTTCACGCTGTTGCGAAAACGGACTCACGCATTCGCCTGCATTTTTCTGAACATGCTGGCTTGGTTGCGACGCTCAACAAAGCTCTGGCTTTGGCACGCGGACACTTGGTTGCACGTCTCGATCATGATGATATCAGCCTGCCGACACGCTTGGCGCGGCAAGTCGCATTTTTGGATGCAAATCCAAATTTTGTCGCCGTCGGCTGCGATATCGCGTTGATCGATGCCGAAGGACGGTTGATCAAGTTGCCGAAGAAGCGCAACATGGCCGAGCCGCATTCGCCGACAGCGTTTCCGCCGAAACCAATGTGGATGCCGGGACCCACCGTCATGGCTCGCACAACCGTGATCCGTGACATCGGCGGCTTCCGCGAAAAAATGTTTGCTGCCGAGGACCGGGATATCTGTTGGCGCCTGGGCGCAGCTGGGCCAACACATCGGATCCTTGAGCCATTGGTTGAATGGCGCTCGCATGGGGAGAACACATCAGTTACCAAATACCAGACCCAGATGGCGTCGCATGCGCTCGGGGATTTATCAGCGATTGCGCGGCACTTTGGCTTGGATGACAGCGCGATCTTGGAGCAGGTTGTCGTCGGCGGGGACTATCTTCCGACCATCGCGCGCTACCAGGAATTGATCGGTGCCCGCTATCCCGTCGAGACCTATTGGTACTTTTTTCTGATGCGCTATCGTGCCTGGCAGCTCAGCGGCGAGGCGACCGATGCGGCATTGCTGCGCCGTGTGTATGCCCACTGCCGCGCCAATCCGTTTGATTGGCGGCGATGGCGTTTGGCCCGCCGCGCCTACATGTTTGCCCGAAGAAAACACGATGCGCCGCAGATACCTAAAGCACAGGACCAATAATACCGGCGCGCGGAGGCTTTGATTCTGCGGCTGATGCCGTAATATCAGCCCGCAGAAATCTTGACTCTTGCCTCTAGGGGACTGCGGGCTGGTCGTCTCTTTCCGTGGCGCGCGACCACCCGGCCAGCCCCGCGCGCGGATACCAATCCACACACGTCATTGTTTGCGCGGATTGGTATCAGGCGCCGGTCTTGTTTTGGCTGTGCGGCAGGACCGGTTGGAATTTTCCCGGATCTGTATGACAGGCCGCGGCCAAGTGCACGGCGCGTGCGCAGCCGAGGGTCGAAGGTTCGATGGTGATGGCTTCAAGCCGTTCGCGGTCGAAGCGCCCCGTGCCACAAGACGGCTGCCAACATCAGTGCTAAGGCCGGTAGCGCGAGCAGGTTGATCGTCGACCATCCGGCCAGCGCTTGTAGTGTTCCGGAGGCTCCGGCGGCCGTTGCTGTTGAGGCGTAGACCAGGAAATCGTGTGTGCCTTGGACTTTGGCACGTTCCTCGGGCCGATAGGTGGATGTCAGCAAGACCGAACCGCCAACGTAGCAAAAATTCCAGCCCAAGCCGACCAGCATGTTTGCGACGGCAAAGTGCAACAGGGTCACGCCGGACAGATTCACCAGCGCGCAGCCGATCTCGATGAATGCACCCGCGAGCAGAATTGAACGGACCCCAAAGCGCGTGATCAGATGCCCCGTAAAGAACGACGGTGCGAACATCGCGAGCACGTGAACCTGAATGACGGTCGCGCTGTCGTTGAAGTTAAACCCGCAACCGAGCATCGCCAACGGCGTGGCCGACATGACCAGGGTCATCACTGCGTAACCGACCATCGAAGAAATGACGGCCACGACAAATGCTGGTTGTCGCATGATCTCACGCATGGGTCGGCCACCCGTGCCAGTATCTGTCTTCGCGGGTGGCGGGATTTGAATGAGCTGCATGAGCAGCAGCATGCCGAGCGCGAACACGGCCGTCATCAGATAGACGCCGGCAAACAAAATCGGATCGAACAGACCGACGGCCCATTTCGCGGTCTGGGGGCCGATTAAGCCTGCGACGACGCCGCCTGCCATGACCAGCGAGATCGCCTTGGCGCGGAACCCGACATCGGCGACGTCGGTTGCAGCAAACCGATAGTGCCAAGCAAAGGCTCCGGCCGCCCCTTGTAGAAAACCGCCAAGACACAACATCCAAAAACTCTGCTGCCAAATCGCGGCGAATGAGATCATCGCGCCGAAGATGCCGAGTGTGGCGCCGAGCGAAAATCCTGGACGACGTCCGACGCGACCCATGAGCAGGGCAGCCGGCAGTGTCGACAGCATCAAACCAACATGCGTCAGGACGATCGGCACCGTGGCGAAAGCCTTGTCCGCACCGAGCATCGCATAGGCTGCGAGCGGGGTTGTTGCGATCGCCATCGTCTGCGTGCAGTTAAATAGCGCTTGTGCTGTCGCAAGCACAGCCACATTGCGCCGTGCGGGATCGGCAAGGATTTCGGTCAGAAGCATAATTTCACAGACTTTCGACGTCGATCAAGCATAGTCTCACTGCGGAAACAGGGTGATTCAATTCACCACATATGACGCCGACGCGAACAGGATTCTGACAGCCCCGGAGTCACTGGGGGCCGGCCATGAACACGCAGACACTGCT
>JAYSUN010000085.1:0-2251 GCA_043719045.1 Hyphomicrobiaceae bacterium
CCGGCCACCGCCATGGTGCCGCCAACCGACGCCTCGATCGCCGCTGCGTCGGGAAGTACGCGTTTGATCATCGTCCGCTCCCCGCTTGATGTTGATCACGACGCAGCAGATAGGCCAGCAATGCCCGCTGGTCTGAAATGCACCCGCCGCACACGAGCTGATAACGCGCGATGACCAGAATGGTTGCAAAAATCATCGGTTGGAACGGCCGCAGCGTCTGCGCGTTTACCCACACAGCTTCGACACAGTCACGTTCGCGGGATTGCAACCAATGGCATCAGCACCTTCGCCCCGTCGGAGCCGCGTGATTGTGCTGCCCTCGGCGGCACACGCGGCGACGCTTGCCGCAGTCTTAATTGCCGGCTTGTACTTCGGCCGGTCAGTTCTCGTCCCGCTGGCCTTGGCGGTACTTTTAAGTTTTGTTTTAAGCCCCCTCGTCCTCACCGTCCGCAAAACCCACGCGCCACGTCCGATAGCCGTTGCGCTCGTGGTGATGTGTGTGGTTGCCGCAGTCGCTGCGCTCGGCCTGGTCATGGCGCGTCAGGTGACCGACCTCGCAGCTGAACTGCCCAAATATGAAACGACGCTCAGTGAGAAACTTAAGTCCTTGCGGACCGGTACGGCCCAGACCAGCGTGATTGACCGTGCGACGGCCACCTTGAAAGTTCTGGGCAAAGAGCTGGATCAAGCCCCGCAATCTACCTCGCCGCCGTTGGCTCCGAGCACAGATAGTACACGGCCGATTCAGGTTGAGGTCCGTCAACCGCCGGAACGACCCCTTGATACCTATCAGCGCATCGCGACGGCTCTACTTGCGCCTTTGACGACGACCGGCATCGTTCTGATCCTGATCATCTTCATCCTGCTGCAACGCGAGGATATCCGCGATCGTGTCATCAGGCTCGTCGGCGCTGGCGACATCGAGTCGACGACGACAGCCCTGAACGATGCTGCCTTTCGGCTTAGCCGCCTGTTCCTCGCGCAGACGGCATTGAACTCAGCATTTGGTGTCGTCATTGCGTTAGGCCTTTGGGCCATCGGTGTTCCAAACCCACTGTTGTGGGGCATCATCGCGGCGTTGATGCGCTTCATTCCGTACATCGGCGCGTTGTTGGCAGCGATCTTTCCAGTTTTGCTGGCGGCTGCTGTCGATCCCGGATGGTCGATGGCACTGTGGACGTTGGCTCTTTACCTGACCGTAGAGCCGATCGTAGGCCATTTCATCGAGCCATGGCTACAAGGCCAGACGACCGGGCTCTCGCCGCTGGCTATCGTCGTGTCAGCAGTCCTGTGGACGGCCTTGTGGGGCCCGATCGGGCTTCTGCTCGCAACGCCACTGACCATGTGCCTTATCGTGCTCGGTCGACATGTCGAGGGGTTGGCATTCCTCGATGTCATCCTTGGCGACGAACCTGCGTTATCTCCGCCCGAAGTGTTCTATCAGCGGATGCTTGCCGGTACGTCAGCAGAGGCTGCCGAGCATGCGCAACAGGTCCTGAAAACGTCTTCGCTGTTGGAATACTACGATGACGTTGCGCTCGCAGGGCTCAAATTGGCGGCGCAGGATGCGCGTCGCGGGCTTCTCGACGAGGATCGGATTGTCGGGGTGAAGGATGGCGTCGCACTCTTGATCGATGACCTCTCCGACCATCCGCTTGAGGTGCCTGCGAAAAAGATGGCGGAAGCGCCCGAAGCGGCTGGCGGCAGTGAACAAGACGCGCTCACCCCGCTGGTCTTACCGAAGGGTGAACTGCGGCTTGATTGGCAGGATACGCCGACCTCCGTGCTCTGTCTTGCGGCTCGCTCGGCAGTTGACGCACCAGCTGCGGACATCCTCGCGCAGGTGCTGCAACGCTACGGCGTCAGTGCAGCAGCCGCATCCATTCCACAGCTGGGCGATATCCGCGGCCTCACACTGGACAATGTGCGGGTCGTGTGGACTTCGTCGATCAATGCCGCACAGTCACATGCCCAGATCCGTTACATTTCACGCCGTTTGAAGCGGTCCGCACCCGATGTCATTGTGTGTGGAGGATTTTGGGATGGGGCGATGTCCGATGAAATCGCCAAGAGTATGGGCGTGACGCATCAAGCGGCCACCCTTTCGCACGCGCTTGAGATCACCAGACAGTTGGCTCAAGAGCCACAACAGGATGTTCCGCACGCAAACGTCAATGGACGCTAGTGGCCCGTCGCGCCAAAATTGCTGAATGGCCGCGACGTCTTTCAATTTTGGCGCGACATGAGGGCC
>JAYSUN010000086.1:0-6149 GCA_043719045.1 Hyphomicrobiaceae bacterium
CCTGCCGGCATGAACAACATCTCGCACATCGGTGGTTCAGCCAGATACTTGCCCAGCCCCCGGCTGCGGCTGCTCGGGCTGGCGGCGGCACTGTGGGCGGCAACTGCCAGCGCATCGCTCGCCGCAGATGCGGCACAAGCCGGCGATGGCTGGACCCGCCTTCAATACGCAGCCCTGTGTGTTGCCAGCATCATGGTTTGCGGCATCGCGCGGTTGGTCGGTGGCGGCGATGGCGAGAGCGGCTCGGATGACGGTGGCGGCGACGGCGGCGGTGACTGAGCGGCGGACAGCCGTTCGCGCTGAAATCGGGGCAGGCTACGGACGAAACCGTGGGCAACCTGTTGCTGTGCGCAACTGTCGCGCGGCTTTTGGTAGACTGGATGCAAAGCCGAACTGGCGTTTTACTGGGGTCATGGAGCCAGCCAAAAACAGTCCGCGCACCCTGATTGAACGCGCTCGCGCCAGTCTGCGCGAGATTATGCTGGCGCTCGTGATCACGGCCTGTGCCGCTGGGTTCATAGTCGCAGCTTTGATGCCCGGGTCGAACGAGACGAAGACGGTCGTCCCAGCTCCGCGATAAGCAGACTTGCCACGACAATCGCTCCAGTCGTCATCAGTATCCCGGAATTTTTGCCGCGCCTTCGCGCAGTCCAAATTCTGGGTGACCGAGACATTGATCGCACAAACGCTCCGCCAACAGATCGTGATTCGAAGATGGTTGAGAGTGTGCTCAGTCATACCAAACCGGAAAAGCTCAGACCGGTCCTGCCGCGTCCAATGCCACGGTCGTCCTCATCGCTTGTCGACCAGAGCGTCATTGAGCGTTTGCAGCAGGAGTGCTGCGATGGTGTGATGGCCTGCCGCGTTCGGGTGAAGTGTGCCGGAGGTGCCTTTCGCATCCTGGCCACTGTTGAACATCCGCTCTTTTGAGCAGTAGCCGTGCCGGCGTGTGGCATCCACAGATCCAACGATCAGCTGCCAACCCTGGCTCTTGGCCACAGCCGCGTTGATCGATTGGTTCAGCGGTTTCAGCATGGCGTCGAAGGCCCAGGCGTTTTCCTTGGCATCAATTCGGCCGATGCCGACTTTGCTGAGCAGCGGGAACAAAGCATTGCTGTCGCAGAAGCGATCGCGTTCGTCACGCGTCGGGTCTGGATACTCGATGGCAAAGGCGGCCTTTGGTGCCAAGTCGCGCGCCACGGTCGCGTAGACACTGGCCAGGCTTTCCGGCCCGTCGCCATTGAGTTCATCCAGGCCATTCTGAACCCGCGAGCGCAATTCCTCTCGGCATTTGCCATCGCACACACGTCGGCCGAGTTCCGTGATCGTGTCTGAGAATTTCAGCGTGTTGATGCCGATACTGAGAAACACAACATCTGGCGCAACACAATCGTGGCCCTTGCGAGCGCAAAAAATCTGCTTGGCCTGGACCAGCTGTGATGGCATTTTAGCGCCGCGAAAGTGGTTGGCGGTGTCGTCCGGGCCGCGCAGATTGTCGAGCGTGCGTGAAGAAATGATGCCTTCGTAGTCACCGAGAAGCCCAACCGGCGCGGTTGATCCGGAGCACGCGAAATTGAAGTATGCTACATATGTGCGCGGGTTTGCGTCGGCCCATCTGTAAGCTGCGAGCGCTGATGATGTCAGCAACGAGCGATGGCAGCGTGGTTCCAGCCAATTCTCGGCTTTGACGGGCTGCGCTTGCGAGCGGATATGCGGATTGCCTTCGCCGGACATGAAGCTGTCACCGAACGTTGCGATCACCACACGGCGAACTTTGACGATGGTTTCTTCCCGGCGGGATTTGCCGCGGACGGTGACGGTGACCGGGGTGTCCTGCTCAAGCGCCACAGCGGTGCGGGCCGAGGTGCACGAAGCATTCTGGACCGACTTGCTTCCGACGTTCCAGTCGCAGCGTGCCGAAGTGCTGGCGTTTGCCAGCGACAATTCGATGGTCACGTGGTCGGCGGCGTCCCCACTTTCGGGCGCGGACGGATGCAGGAGGTGTGGGTGATAGGTCAGCGTCTTCGGCTGGAAGCGAACGGGATAAGCCTGCTGCGTCAGACCAAAGGTGTTGCGACCATTGGCGCAGCTGCCGGGACTATATTCCTTGCGCATGCACGCGATGTAGGCGTCACTTTCGGCTCTGAAGCGCCTCTGTGTTTCAGTGCCGGAGAGCAGACCGAAATTGTTGACCACCGACCAGCGAATGACGTCGGATGCAGCTTGCGCAGCGGTCGCAGCTGCCATGGTCGCCGCCATTGTTGCGATGAGGCTTAAAACTGCTGCACTGCCGAAACGCATGCCCACGATCTCCCGCATTCTTTATAACGGTGTGGGAGATAGCCGTTGGCGCTCAATGCCTCAAGTCTTGACTTTTGGTCGCGACGTCAAACCGGCATCGGCAGGACTTCGTGTTCTTTTAGCACCCGACCGGTTTCATTATCGACTTCGACGAGGCGCACGCGATAACCCCAGAGTTGGGCGATGCACTGCATGGTCCGTTCGCACTCGACCTTGTCGAGCGTGATGCCATTGCGCACGGCATGGGTGATGACCAAGCGCCGTGAGCCCGAAAGATCAGCGTCGGTGACTTGCAAGTCTGGGTCTTGGGCTGCCACATCATAGCTGCGCGCGAGGCGACGGCGGACGTCCTTGAACCCTTGCTCGTTGTGGATCGCGGTAATGCGCACGGCTGGATCGCGCGCGTCATCTTTGAGCGCAAAGAAGCGGAAGTCGCGCATTAACTTCGGTGACATGAACTGCAGGATAAAGCTTTCATCGCGATAATTGGCCCAGGCATCGCGCAACGTTCCCATGGTGTCGCCATTGCCGGCGAAGTCGGGGAACCAGTCTTTGTCTTCCGCCGTGGGCTCGGTGCAGATGCGCTGGATATCCCGCATCATAGCAAAACCAAGCGCATACGGATTGATGCCGGAGTAGCGGCGATCATTGAAGCTCGGTTGGAACACCACGGATGAATGCGAGTGCAGGAACTCCAGCATGCTGCCATCCGTCAGTTGGCCCTTCTCGTACATACGGTTCAGGATTTCGTAATGGGTGAAGGTGGCACAGCCCTCGTTCATCAGTTTGGTCTGGCGCTGGGGGTAAAAATATTGCGCGAGATTGCGCACGATGCGGAGCAGTTCGCGTTGCCAATCCGCGAGCTTCGGCGCGTTCTTTTCGAGGAAGTACAGCAGATTTTCCTCGGGTAAACCGAGACGCTTCTGCTCGGCCTGTGCCGCCGTCTGCTTTGGCGCCGGCACGCCGCGATTGATTTCCGGGAATGTCCGGTCGAGAATATCGTAGTTCTTTTCGGCGAACTCGGCCCGCTCCATCGCTTTTTTCACTTCGCGCTTGGCGAGATCACGGGCCCGCGGCACGAGATCGCGGCTGATGCCCTGGTTCATGATGGCGTGGGCGCAATCGAGCGTCATTTCGACGGCATCCTGACCATGCCGCTCCTCGCATTCGGTAACAAAAACCTTGGCGAAGGCAAGATAGTCGATGATGTGGTCGGCCTGGGTCCACTGTTGGAACTGGTAGTTGTTCTTGAAGAAGTGGTTGTGGCCATAGGCGGCGTGGGCGATGACCAGCGCCTGCATGGTCATGGAATTTTCTTCCATGATGTAGTTGATGCAAGGGTCGGAGTTGATGACGATCTCGAACGCCAGGCTGCGCTGGCCTTTGCGATAGGCCTGCTCGTCAAAAGCAAAGCGTTTGCCGAACGACCAATGGCGATACATCACGGGCATGCCGATGGATGAGTACGCGTCCAACATCTGCTCGGAGGTGATGACCTCGATCTGGTTGGGATAGATGTTGAGACCCATCTCTTTGAGCGCGATGTCGCCCATCGATTGGTAGACGCTTTCAATCAGCGGGAAATCCCACTCGGCGCCGTCGAACAGCGGTTTGGTGTTGGCGGATTTCCGCTGTGGCAGTGTGATGTCGGTCATGCCGGCATTCCCTTCGAGGGCTCGATCAGGACAGTGCGGAGGCCGTAGTCGATGGTCAAGCGGCAGTCCCTGAGCAGTGAGCGGCCGACGAGGACAATCGCCTCACACGGCTGCGTCTCCACGCCAAGATGATCGAACCAAGTCGCAGAGGTCATGAACATTGGGTCAACACCAGTGTCAATTTCGCAGGTCATCCAGTGCCATTGTGTTGTCAAACCGCGGACGCGCAAACGGATCACGGCCCGCGGGCCTTGCATGTAACCATCAATGCGCATGTCAACGCTCCCCGGCACCGCGCTCAGCCGATCGGGATCGTGTAGGCAACACGGTCGCCATGTATTTTTTTGAAATCTGCCCTGACCGCACCGCGAGTGGCCCCAACGATGTGATCGCCACTCATCACGTCGATGCGGACATATTCACCCGCGTGGGACGCCTCAAGTCCGACTCGAAGCCTGCTGAAATGGGCCAGCGCCAAGTCCAGCGCTAATTGCCCGCAAACTACGATAGTATCCGATTTAATCATATCCTGGGCCATCACCGGCTCCTTTCGACTTTCGCAGTCACGCCACGCCATTGGCTTTGAAGAGATCGGCGAAGACGGGATAAATTTCCTCAGGCGACGTCACGCGGCGCATGGCGAAGTTGGTCTCGCTTTCGGCGACTTCCTTGTAGCCTTGCCAGACTGGGGTTTGCATCGTGTCGGCATAGCGCTCACCGTGAGCCGTTTCGATATAGGCGAAGTACTGGCTGATCGGCAGGATCTCGTTTTGCAGCAGATCCAGGCAGCGCGGCATGTCGTCGTGGAAATTGTCGCCATCAGAGGCTTGGGCTGCATAGATGTTCCAATCGACCGGTGAGTAGTGCGCCTTGACCTCTTTGACCATTTCCTCAAGCGCCGATGAAATAACCGTGCCGCCCGTCTCGGTACCGCGAAAAAACGTCTCTTCATCGACCACGGCTGCGGTCGAGGTATGTCGGATAAAGACGATGTCGACTTCCTTGTAATGCCGCGTCAGAAAAACGTGCAGCAGCATGAAGAAGCGCTTGGCCAAGTCCTTCAGACTCTCGGTCATCGAGGCGGACGCATCCATCAGACAGAACATGACGGCTTGCGTTGTCGGCTTTGGGCGGCGTTCGAAGCGGTTGTAGCGGAGGTCCAACGGATCAATGTAGGCCACGGTTTTGCGCAGTCGGATTTTCCGCTCGAGCGCCGTTTTCAGTTCCAGGATATGCGCGTCACGACGTGGCGTCTCGGCTTCGGCTGCAGCCAGTTCCAATTCGAGCCGCTCGATCTCAGCCTGCGATGGTCGGCGTAACGCCAAACGCCGACCGAGGCTGTTGCGCATGGTGCGCACCTGATTGAGGCGCGACGGCGAGCCGGACGTCGTGAAACCGGCGCGGGCAGGCTTCGGTGATTTGATGTCCTTGAGCTTGACCTTGACGAGGTTGGGGAGTTTCAAATCCTCGAAAAAGATATCGAGAAACTCGTCGCGGCTGAGCGAGAACGTGAACTCATCCTGCCCCTCGCCATCAGGGCTTCCTTGATTGCCGCGCCCGCCGCTACCGCCTTGCGGCTTTGGAATCGCGTCGCCAACCTGGTATTCCTCGTTGCCCGGCAAAACGAAATCGCGATTGCCTGAAGCACGGCCATGATTGAAAGACGGCTCGCGCAAGCTTTTCGAGCGGATGGTGACGCGCTCGCCGCCTTCCGCCTCCGACACTTTGCGCTTCTTGAGGGCATCTTTGACGGCTTCCCGGATCTCGCCGCGCGCGCGCCTGAGGAACCGCTGCCGATTGCCAAGACTCTTGGATTTGGGATTGAGGCGGCGATCGACGATCTGCATGGGGTCACCCGCCTACGCTTCTGGGAATGCGAACAACCGGGACGCCGTCATAGACCGCGGCAAGCGTGACGGTGGCGTCCATGCCAGGGAATCGGATGACGTCGTCGCTGAATTCCAACCGCGTGTTACTCCAGGTGTCATCGTCTCGGCGCGTGTAAACGAGCACGTCCATCTCAGTCGGGTCGATATGGACAATAACGCGCAGGGTCGGATGCTGCAGATATTCCTGCAGCTTGACGCTGCGGTTGAGCTGCCGGGTCGTTGGCGAAAAGACCTCGAATGCCGAGAACGGATTGCGGGCTTCAAGTGAACCGAGTTCGAGTGCGGCACATTCGATGGTGACGTC
>JAYSUN010000087.1:0-6146 GCA_043719045.1 Hyphomicrobiaceae bacterium
AAAGGACGTTGAACGTACCGTGATTTGGTGGCGATTTGCTAGGTGTCGGCCAAATGCGCTATAGCCAAGTCTGTTCGGCCGCAGATCGGCCCGAGCTCATCATGAGACAAAGAACGACAACGATGACCAAGACAAGCGACTATCTGGAACGGCAGGCGGCAGATTTCATGGGAGCTGAGGAACCGTTTGCGCTGTTTGACACGTGGTTCGCGGAGGCCAAAGCCCATGAGCCAAACGATCCCAATGCCATGTCGGTTGCGACCGTCGATACCGACGGCATGCCGAACGTGCGAATTGTCTTGTTGAAGGGCTTAGACCTATCCGGTTCGGAGCGCGGCTTTGTTTTCTACACCAACCAAGAGGGTGGCAAAGGGCGGGAACTGTTGGCCCACAAGAAGGCGGCGCTGAACTTCCATTGGAAATCACTGCGGCGGCAAGTGCGAATTCGTGGCGTCGTCAGCGTTGTGTCCGACGCAGAGGCGGACGCGTATTATCGCTCCCGTCCCCGGGGTTCGCAGATCGGGGCCTGGGCCAGCCCGCAATCCCGCGTCATCAAGAACCGCGCGCAATTGGAAGCGGTGGTAGCACGTTACGACGCGAAGTTTGGTGTCGGCGAAATCCCGCGTCCGCCGCATTGGACGGGTTTCCGGGTCACGCCATTGGAAATCGAATTCTGGTCGGATCGGCCCTTCCGTTTGCATGATCGATTGGTGTTTCGGCGCGCCGCATCGGCACAGCTATGGACCCGGGTCCAACTTGCGCCATGAGCCGTTCGGTTGTCGTGCGCCCGCACATTCCAGTCATGTTGGATGAGGTTCTGGCAGCTGTCGCTCCGCGCGATGGCGCCGTGATCATTGACGGTACGTTTGGTGCAGGCGGCTATGCGACCGCGTTCCTGCAGGCCGCGGATTGCCATGTGTTGGCGCTGGATCGGGACATCACGGCGGTGCGCGCGGCTGCAGCCATATGCGAACAATTTCCCAACCGGTTGACCGTGGTGATGGCACCGTTTTCAACATTGGATGAAGTGGCGCGCGTCTATCTGTCGACGGATTCGACGGCAACGACCCCGTCGGTTTTTACAGCCCCAGATGCCGTTGTGCTCGATATCGGCGTGTCGTCGATGCAGCTGGATCGGCCCGAACGTGGTTTCTCGTTTCAGCACGACGGCCCGCTGGATATGCGCATGAGCGACACGGGCATGACTGCGGCCGATGTCTGCAATACGGCCAGCGCAGACCGTCTTGCCGACATCTTTTTTTACCTGGGCGACGAGCGACAGGCGCGGAAAATCGCGCGTGCCATCGTGCATGACCGGGACACCAAGCCGTTTACTTCAACTCTGCAATTGGCCGGTTTGGTCGCGCGCTTGTTGAAGACGCCGAAGATCGATGGCCGCCACGCCGCGACGCGAACGTTTCAGGCACTGCGCATCTATGTCAACGATGAGTTGGGCGAATTAGGCCGTGCGCTGTGTGCGGCCGAGCGCTGTCTGAAGCCGGGTGGACGCTTGGCGGTGGTGACGTTTCACTCGCTTGAAGATGGCATCGTCAAACGCTTTTTCCGCACCCGGCTCGGGCGCGAATCCAAGGGTTCCCGTCACGGGCCAATGCAAGATGAGATCGGGCCCCAGCCATCATTTACGACCGACAGTCACAAGCCCGTTGATCCAAGTGCAGCAGAAATTGCGCGCAACCCACGCGCCCGGTCCGCCCGGTTGCGCTGGGCGATCCGGACCGACGCACCGGTATGGACTGAGGATTTGGACGCGTTGGGTGTGCCGAGGCTGTCGTCTTAACCGTCACTACAATGGAGCAAACGCACCGTGTTCAATTCTATCACAGTGCAATCTGGCCTCGTCGCATCGGCAGCGCTGATCGCCATGGCAGCGACCATGGCGCCTGCTGCAATGGCTCAGCAGACCAGAGCGCCTGCGCCGCAGGTGAAGTCCCAGGTTCTCGTTGAGACAATCGCGACAGGACTCGTGCATCCATGGGGGCTGAACTTCCTGCCGGATGGGCGTATGCTGGTCACGGAGCGACTCGGCCGGTTGCGCATCATCGCATCTGACGGCAAGATCTCCGAGCCTGTCGCGGGGGTGCCCATTGTTGCGGCGAATGGCCAAGGTGGCCTATTGGACGTGGCTGTCGATCCACGTTTCTCCGAGACCGGTACGATTTATCTGGCTTTTTCTGAGCCGCGCGGTGCCGGCAGCAACGGCACGTCGGTGGCACGGGCAAAACTCAGCTTGAGCGCCGATGGCGGCAAACTCGACGCTACCAGAGTCATTTTCCGCCAACAACCGGCTGCCTCCGGCGGATTGCACTTCGGCTCGCGCATCGTCGTGGCGCGTGACGGCAATTTGTTTGTCACGCTCGGCGAACGCTATCAGCGTGACCGGGCGCAGGAGTTGACCAATCACTACGGCAAGGTTGTCCGCATCGCGCCGGATGGCAGCGTGCCTAAAGATAATCCGGTGCGCGCAGGCCGCGATGTCCAACCCGAAATCTGGAGTCACGGACATCGCAATCCGCAGTCGGCTGCCATCCATCCCGTCACCGGAAAACTCTGGACAGTCGAACACGGCGCGCGTGGTGGCGATGAAGTCAACATCCCCGAGGCCGGCAAGAACTACGGCTGGCCGGTCATCACTTATGGCATCGACTATTCGGGCGCCAAGATTGGTATTGGTCAGAAACAGGAAGGCCTTGAGCAGCCGATCTACTATTGGGACCCATCGATTGCACCATCGGGCATGGCTTTCTACACCGGTCGTCTGATGCCGACATGGAACGGCGATCTGTTCGTCGGCGCGCTGGCAGGCCAACATCTCGCACGGCTGATTCTTGATGGCGAGCGCATTGTCGGCGAAGAGAAACTGTTGACCGATCTTGGCGAGCGCATCCGCGACGTACGGCAAGGGCCGGATGGCGCACTGTACATCATCACCGATCATCCTGAAGGGCGTGTGCTGCGCGTGACGACCAAATGAGCGAGCACGGCTTAAAACGCCCTGAGTGGCCACGACCAGCTGCAAGTGCGGCCGTGTTCCGGGATGACGGCGTCCTGCTCGTCGAGCGCGGCAAGGGCGCTATGCGTGGCCGGTGGAGTTTGCCGGGTGGGCACATTGAACCGGGAGAGCGCGCCATTGATGCCGCACGCCGTGAGGTTTTGGAAGAGACCGGTGTCACCGCAGGGTTGGTCGGGATTGTTGCAGTCCATGATGCGCTGATCCACGATGCATCTGGTGTGTTGTCCGCGCACTACGTGATTGCCGTGCATCACGGGCTTTGGGTTCAGGGCGAGCCCACCGCTGCCTCGGATGCGACGGCTGCACGCTTCGTGAAGCTTGGCGATCTGCCGTCCTATCGGCTGACGGACGGCGCGTATGATTTGATCCTGGGTGCTTACGAGATCCAACAACGATGACCGTGATTATACGCACACATCGTCCGGGCGATATAGGTTGGGTCATTCATCGGCACGGCGTCCTCTATTTCGAGGAGTATGGTTGGAATGAAACCTTTGAAGCCATGGTGGCAAAGGTTGCTGCTGAGTTCATCGACACCTACGATCCTCTTCGCGAGCGCTGCTTCATTGCCGAACAAGGTGGCGCCATCCTGGGTTCGGCTTTTGTCGTCAGGAAAACGCCCGAGATTGCAAAACTCCGTCTTGTTTACGTCGAGCCCAAAACGCGCGGCACAGGTCTTGGCCACAAACTTGTCACCGAGTGTTTGACCTTTGCGACATCAGCCGGTTATTCGCGAATGACGCTGTGGACCAACGATGTACTGGTGCCCGCCCGGAAGCTCTATCAGCGCCTCGGCTTCGTCAGGACCGCAGCCGAAGCCTATCACGGTTTCGGCCAGGATCTTGTCGGTGAAACCTGGGAACGGCAGCTCTAGACTGGGCGTATCGTGACGCGCCGACAGAAACCAATTCTGTGGATCTCCGGGCGCGTTGCTGCTGTTATGGCGTTGCAGATGCTACCAATGGGTGTGCCGAATCGCGGGGGCCCCATGCGCATTGCGACCTACAACGTCGAGAACCTCTTTACGCGTGCTAAGGCGCTCAATATGGACACCTGGGCCGAAGGCAAGCCGGTGCTGGAGCATTTCGCCGAAATCAACGCGCTGTTCGAAAACGAAAGTTATAGTGACGCTGACAAGCAGCGCATGCTGCAGCTCATGAAAGTGCTCGGTATCGACAAGAAGGATGACGGTGGCCCGTTCGTGGGTTTGCGCCAAAATCGCGGACGCTTGCTCAAACGCGGCGCAGTCTATGGCACCGAGATTGTGGCGACCGGCCGAAATGCATGGTCCGGCTGGGTAGAAATGAAACAGGAATTGGTCAACGAAGCGTCGACACGCAACACGGCCCAGGTGGTCCGCGATGTGAATGCCGATGTTTTGGGACTCATCGAATGTGAGGGACGCGCGGCGCTGGTCCAATTCTCGGATAAACTACTGCCAGCCGTCGGTGGCAAACCCTACACGGATGCGATGCTGATCGATGGCAACGACACGCGCGGCATCGATGTCGGATTGATGGCCAAGAATGGCTACAAGATCGGCTGGAACCGGAGCCACGTCGACGACAAATCGGCCAGCGGTCATCATGTCTTCAGCCGAGATTGTCCGGAGTTCGCAATTTGGACACCATCGGGCGCGACCGTCTGGGTGCTGGTCAATCACTTCAAGAGCCGCGGCTACGGCACGCAGCAAGGCTCAAACGCGCGGCGCTGGCTACAAGCGGAAACCACGCGCACGATCTACGAACGTTTGAAGCTCGAAGGTGCAACCATGATTGCGGTGATCGGTGATCTCAACGACACCCCGGGCTCCGAGACTCTGTCGCCCCTTTTGCGCGATACAGATTTAAAGGACGCGAGTACGCATCCCCGCTTCCAACACGATGGCCGCGTTGGCACCTACAAGGATGGCCACGCCAACGACCAGATCGACTATGTTTTGCTATCACCGGGCCTATATGGCCGGATGAGTCAGGGCGGGATCTGGCGGAGAGGCGTGTGGGGCGGCAGAAACGGCAAGCTCTGGGACATATACCCGGAGATTACTACGTCTTATGAAGCCTCATCGGATCACGCCTGCGTCTGGTGCGATGTCGAAGTTTGATCTGGCGCAGGTCGGCCACGCTCGCTTGACGACAGCGTCATTGCCAAGGCGTTGCGTTTGCGGACTGTGCGCTTGTCACATCGCCCCATCGGCGAGTGCGATGGTCAATCTGATCGCCTTGCTTTTCAAGTTGCTTGGGGACCACCAAAAGCATCTCTACCCCTTGCAAGTCTGGGCGTGTCGTCACATGACACAGGTGTTGCAACCAAGATGGCGGTTTACCGATGTGGTCTTTCGTTCTGCTGGTCGTGTTTTTGTTTTGTGGTCTGATCTATGCGCGGGCAACCAAAGAACTCAACCGTCTGGATAAAATCCGGCTCGAAAACGAACCACCCAAGGACCCGGATGCAACACTGGGTGCGGCCACAGAATTTGCCCGCCGCATGGGCATTCCCATGGCCCCTGGCGGTGATGTCCTGAAGGATTACTGCGCGCGCAATGGACTGTCGAACCAGTACACGCGAGCCAACCGCTTGTTGTTCGGTTCAATCCTTATCGCACTGGCATGTGCCTACTTCATCATCAAATTTGGCCCTGTCAAGGCGTGAGACCTGCATGTCTGCTCGCAAATCCCATATGCAATTCGCGTGTGCCGCATCGGATGACGAAGCGTCGGCACAGGTGGTGCGGCATCCCGTCGTGATTGTGGGGGCCGGACCAGTTGGTCTCGCGCTTGCGATTGATCTGGCGCAGCGGGGCATTCGGACAGTCTTGCTCGACGACAATGATAAAATCGGCGATGGCTCGCGGGCAATCTGTTTCGCCAAGAGAACTCTCGAAATTTTCGATCGGCTGGGCATTGGCGACGCCGCGTTGGCCAAGGGAGTACAGTGGCAGAAGGGGCGCGTGTTCCACCGCGACCGAGAACTGTATGAATTCGACCTGCTGCCGGAGGCCGGTCACAAGATGCCGGCCTTCATCAATCTACAGCAATACTATGTTGAGGGTTATCTGGTCGAACGCGCCCTGCAATTGCCTCTGATCGACCTGCGCTGGCGGAATCGAGTGACG
>JAYSUN010000088.1:0-6141 GCA_043719045.1 Hyphomicrobiaceae bacterium
CGGACGTGTGGCTCTCAGCTTGGCAGCAAAAGCAGGCATCGGCTCGACGTGCACGCCGCGCCAACCTCGCTCGTAGAACGCCAAGCTAACCGAATCAACGACTGGATCGTTGGCGCCAATGTCGACATAGCAACCATTCTCAACGTGCTTCAGCGCCCGCCACAGGATGACGTCCTCGAAATTTTGTGCATAAGATTTAAACATTATCTCTCTAACCAAAGGTTTTTATCCGCGCTATTCTTGGAGATTTTTGGCATTTTAAATCGCGAGTCAATTTCCTGGAAACTTGCTACTATCAATCCATCGCCACTGAATGATTCTTCTACACTATGCTCGACTAGCACATGCGCACCCAATTGCCGTAGAATGGAAATGCAATCCGAATGGGTCGTCGTGCTTCCCGAAATGGAATGATGATGTGTTGAAATCACTGCGAACCGTACATAATTGGCCAATTGTCCGCCCCCCCTCATCGACGTTAGAAAACCTAATTCTGCTCCCTGCGCATCGATGTGGAGCACTTCGATGCTTTGCCCATTAATCGTGTCAATCAACGCCTTCATATCAAGACATTTGATCGTTTTCGTCACGCGCTCCGTTTCGCATTCAAGTGAAATCGGCCGGGAACTGTCACCAATCGCGGCATTGATGAAACGAAGTCGGTTGGCAAGCTCATTGGCGGCGGCATTCCTGACCCCAACTGTCAGATTGAAACCATCAGGCTCGACGCACACAGCTGTAGACCCAGGCACGTCCTTAACAAACCACATCGAGTAGTAAGACCAAAAGGACCCCAGCTCGACGATCAGCGAGTTATGCTTTGCCCGCCTTATGATTTCGCTGTAGACAAGTTCTTCCTGCGGCTCATGATGACCGCGCAGAGACCGAATTATATGCGCCATCCAATCACCGTGATAGGCTCCGGCAGCAACCTTGAGGCCGTTGTGCATTAGTTGCCATGGTTGGCCATCCTCCACGACTATAGTCCCAGCGTTTGGAACTTTTGGAATGCTCGCACAGTCTGTGCAGCTGATCGTCAACAGCGTGCGTGCCAAGTCATACATACGACTCATCCCTAACGATCGTGATCGTGGACTGAAGGTAACTGGTTCCGATAAATTGCTCCTGCTTCGGGTTGATCACATCAAAAACCAGAATATTATCTATCCAATCGTAGTTGTTGATATGGGCTTCCGAACTAGCTAACGCTAAAGTTACTGAATATGATGCGGGGCCCAGATTGCACGAAAACGCAATGTGATAACAGAGCACCTCCCCAGATTGTACATTGGTCTGGGCCTGGCGAGTGCAGAATGTATTAGACCCGTAGACGACATGTCCGGTTCGGTCTCGTAGCATAACCCCTAGATGAAGAACTGGAATTTCAATCGAAGCAGATACGACAACCCGAAGAATCAACGCCTGCCCTACTTGCACGGCCTCCACGGATTTTTCAGATACCGCGTCTATGAGCGTAACATCACCAATTATTGCCCCCTTATTCCCCGAACGGCTTACGAGCCAACCATTGCTCGAACGGTGTTGCTCGATTGGTGGATTCTGGCTTTCTTTTTCAGCGATTAGGGCATTGTAGTAATCGACCACCTCATCCGGCTGACCTTGCCTAAGTACGGCGCCATTAGCGAGCAGAATCACACGGTCGCACAGAGCGCGCACGTCGCCTGTAGAATGAGTGACAAAGAGGATGGATGTCCCTTGCTCCTTAAATTTGCGTATTCGGTCGAAGCTCTTATGCTGAAAATAGCTATCACCCACTGACAAGGCTTCGTCGACGATCAGGAGCTCGGGGCGTACAGCCGTGGCGGTGGCGAAGGCAAGCCTCACCTGCATGCCGCTCGAGTAAGTACGCAAGGGCTGATCGAAGTAGGAGCCGATATCCGCGAACGCCTCGATCTGCGGCATGAGACGATCGATTTCATCGTCCGAAAAACCCGTGAGGCCGGCGGAATGACGCGCATTTTCCCGACCAGTGAATTCTCCATTGAAGCCGATTCCGAGTTCGAGCAGGGCCGATATGCGGCCCTCGACATGGACGCTTCCCTCGGTCGGGTGTGTGACGCCAGTGATCAGCTTCAAGAGTGTGCTCTTGCCTGCCCCGTTCTGTCCCAAAATGCCGACAGCCTCCCCGCGCCCCAGCGTGAAGTTCACCCCGCGGAGTACCCAGTTGTCTTGGTACCCCCCACTCGACAGACCGATCCAACCGAAGATCCGCCGCCATTCGGAACCGTAACGCCGATACGACTTGCCCAGGTCCCGCACTTCGAGAATAGAATTGCTCATAGCACGTCGACAATCTCATGGCTGGCGCGGCGAAACAACGCGAAAGCCGAGACGAGGAGGACCGTGGTGAAGCACCCTGCGTAGAGCAAACCTTCCAGGCGGGGCGCCGCATCGAACACAAGCACGCTCTGATAGGCTGTCACGAGATGGTACATGGGGTTCAGCTGGAGGATGAAGAGGTATTTCTCAGGGATCACTGACGGCACATAAACGATCGGAACGGCCCAAAACATGAGCTGTAGTGACACGGTCACCACATGCCCGACATCGCGCACGAAAACATTGAGGATTCCGAGGATCACCCCACTGGAAATCCCCAGCGCGAAGGTCAAGACGGCCAACGCTGGGAGCCACAGCACCTGAGCGGTAGGCAACTTGCCCAGTGCCAGGAAAACGACGATCGTCGCCAAGACGAGTAGTGCATTGTTCACGAGCGCCGAAGCAGCCGTAATTGCCGGCAAACACACCCGCGGAAAAGTCAATTTCTTCAGCAATGTAGCATTGTCGATGAACATGGTCGCGGATCGCGAAACGAGCTCTGCGAAAGGCGCCCATGCAAGCATTCCCGCAAGCAAGTAAAGCGCATAGCGACCATCCGCCGTGTCCTGTAAGCGCGCAGCCATAACACCCGATAAGACGAACGCAAGGACGGCGGATTGCAAAAGCGGATGTAGAACGGCCCATGCCACGCCGAGCCGACTACGCGCGAAGCGCCCAGCAAAATCCGCCCGAACCGACGAGCGGATCAGTTGACGGCTGCGCCATAACGATCGTAGCACGTCGACCATGTGTGTTACCTAGAAGTGATCTGGACCAAAGGGTTCCGGCAAAGCGCACATCCCGAACTCTCATGCTGCTAGATTCCCACTGTCTGTTCGGGAGAGTGGCGCCATCTCGTTCACCTGCTTGCGGCGAGACGGCCTCGACAGTCCTCCAGTAATGCTCCCACCGTAGATTCGAACGAGTAAACCGGCGACCAACCCAGCAGAGCACAAGCCCTCCCAGCGTCGCCTTGCATACGAGCGATCTCGTTGTTTCGCAGCCGCAATGGATCCTGCTCGACAGAAATTTTGACGCTGCTGTGATCGATGAGGACTTGCAGAACATCACTCATGCGTCTTGCTCGACCTGATGCGACATTCATGATCACACCTGGCACGAGGCTTTGAGCTTTCACGATGGCGAGAACATAGGCTCTGGCAACGTCGCGAACGTCGAGGTAGTCCCGTTCCGCATCGAGATTGCCCACACGTACGATAGGCTCGGCTAGTCCATGCTCTATTCGGGCGATCTGCGTCGCTATCGCCGGGAAGAAGAAACTCTCGGATTGTCCGGAGCCTGTGTGATTGAATGGTCGCATCCGCACGCACTTCAGACCCTGATGAGCCAGTACACCCAGGGCTAGGTCTGCAGCAGCCTTCGTTGCGGCATATTCGTCGAGTGGAGCAAGCAGGGCAGATTCATCGAGAGGGCACACGGAGTTCGCAGTAGAGCCATATACCATGCCCGATCCGACATACACGAGAGTACACTCCGGGACGGTGCTCAGAATGGTGCGGGCGATATTCAACGTACCATCGACGTGCACGCGCCACGTCAAGTTTGGGTCCATATTTGCTCTCGAGGGCGCCGCAATACCAGCCAAATGCACGATGTGGTCCGGGCGAAGA
Source organism: Hyphomicrobiaceae bacterium (assembly GCA_043719045.1). Taxonomy (GTDB): domain Bacteria; phylum Pseudomonadota; class Alphaproteobacteria; order Rhizobiales; family Hyphomicrobiaceae; genus JABFRJ01. The sequence goes on from JAYSUN010000088.1 coordinate 3,972, forward strand.
CCGGCAACAGCTGAACGTACGGCCTCCTGATCGGTCACATCCAGTGACACGAATTGCCCCTGTTCCTTTGCCACTTCGTGCGCGCGGGCTGTCGCGATTATATGTGCGCCTTCGATAGTTTCCCGAAGCGCTCGTATCAGATGCGGTCCTACGAAGCCGGCAGCTCCAGTCACCAGAATTCGCACGCCATCACTCCGCTCGATGCATCAAAGATGCTGACGTCGTTCCAATCGCTGTAGGTCGGCTGCAACCATCTCCGCGACCAGTGCTTCGAGACTTATTTTGGCTGTCCAGCCGAGTTTGCGCTGCGCCTTGCTGGCATCGCCGTGCAATACATCGACTTCAGCGGGGCGCATGAACCGCGGATCAACCTCGACATGATCGTCCATAGACAGCCCCACCTGCGCGAACGCCAAGCGACAGAACTCCCGAACGGACGCGGTTCGACCTGTGGCTATGACATAGTCATCTGGCTTGTCTTGCTGCAGCATCAACCACATCGCCTCAACGTAGTCGCGTGCGTGCCCCCAGTCACGTTTGGCGTCGAGATTCCCCAAGCTGAGTTTTTCTTGCAGACCGAGCTTGATCCGGGCGACACCGTCTGTGATTTTCCGGGTGACGAACTCGATCCCGCGAAGGGGCGACTCGTGGTTGAATAAGATCCCGCTTGAGACGTGCAGTCCGAAACTTTCACGATAATTCACCGACATCCAGTGGGCATAGAGCTTGGCAGCTGCATACGGCGATCGCGGATAGAACGGTGTGGTTTCTGATTGGATAGGGGCCTGTATCAGGCCGTACATTTCCGATGACGAGGCTTGATAAAATCGTGCCTTCGGAGCCGCGTACCGCAACGCCTCGAGCATGTTCGCCGCACCCAAGCCCGTCACAGCGCCTGTCAACAAAGGCTGCTGCCAGGATGATTTGACAAAAGATTGCGCGGCGAGGTTATAAATCTCGGTCGGCTGCACCTCCTGGAAGATACGAAGGAGGCATGACAGGTCGGTGATATTCCCATCATGCAACTGCAGCTTACCTGCTATGCCGAGCCACCTCAGGCGCGCATCCACCACGTCTGCCGATGCGCTTCGACGCAGTACTCCATGAACTTCATAGCCCTTGTCGAGCAGGGCTTTGGAGAGATAGGCGCCGTCTTGTCCCGTGACGCCGGTTATCAATGCGCGACGCAATTTGTGAGCCTCCTGTTTCGGACGTCGGAACTGCCGTGCTTACACGGAAGCGGGCGGCCAAAGAAGTTGCAGCGCACGGATATGGCTGAAAACAGACGGCCCTCAAGACCGCCCACAGGGCCTACTCAATAAGCTCACAGGCTCAAGACCAGAGCCATTCGAAGTTAATCTGAGCACGTGCGCATTGCTCAATGCGCTCGTGCCACTTGCCTTATGGTATAGAAAATCGCAAGTACGAGGAGGAGACGAACTCAACCAATATCTGTGGCATGTCGCCCCACTCAACTGTTCATAGTGGTCCAACTCTAGCCCGGCTTTGTCACGCTTGCGGTGGGCATCGGGGCTGTCTCTTGCTGAGACCGAACTCTTTGTCGCAGAAGCACTTTCGCGGTGTCGGCACCCCGATGCCCACCGCAAGCGTGAGAAAGCCGGGCTAGCGGCAAGAGAGACGAAGCCTTGGCAAGGCTGAAAACCTCACCGCTCGCCACCCACAATCCCTTCCACCCTCTGCCCCCACGCATCGAGCGCCTCGCGCTTCTCGCGGTCGAAGCTGTACTTCACGTAGACTCGGGCAGTAATCGTTCCCTGGCGGGCGCTGATGTGATTGAGGACGAGGGCGATCGTGTATGGGTTGATGCCGAATTCGGCCATTCTGGTCGCTGCGGTTCGCCGCAGGTCGTGCACGCGGAAATGGTCGACTCCCAAGTGGGCTCGCGCCCGCTCGAGGGCTTTCGTGGGAACTTGCGGGTTGATGGGTCCGCTGCCGTCGGGACGGGGGAATAGCCAATGGCTGTCGGGCGCGAGATTTCGCGCTTCCGCGATCAGTTTGAGTGCTAAAGGCGAAAGAGGAACGCGATTGATCTGTTTGTTTTTCGAGCGATTGCTGGGAACGGTCCAAACCGGCGCATCCGATGTCAACGCCAATTCGTCGTTCGAGATAGCGGTCACCTCTCCGATGCGCTGAGCCGTCACGAGTGCGA
>JAYSUN010000089.1:0-19154 GCA_043719045.1 Hyphomicrobiaceae bacterium
GGTTAATGTGCGCACATCAGAGGACAGGCGCGGACAGATTGGCCACCCAAATGGCAGGTTTGCAGGGACAATTCCGGCCGGGGCGATACGGCTGCAAGCTGGCAATGCGAACGCACTGGCGAAAGCGCATCAAGTACCCTACATAAGAGGTCGTCAACGGCTGCCGCAGTGGCCGTCCCCACCCCTGGATGCGGAACCTCCTGCACATGTCTGCCCAGTTTGATCTGACCACTCTTGCTTTTCTTGTTCTCGCCGTCGTCGTTTTTCTCAAGCTGCGGAGCGTGCTCGGACGCCGCACAGAGGATGATGAGGCCCGGACTGAGCGGTATCGCAGTCAGCGCACCGCCCAGCAAAATCAGCAAGGCCCGCAATCCGATGGAAAGATTGTTACTCTGCCACGGCGCGGTGCAGAACCCGCCCCCGCGGACGTTGTCCAACGCGAAACCGATGGGGATCGTGATCTCAGAATGACCAAGTTCGCCGGCGGCAACGCGGCGTTGTCAAATGGTCTCATTGGGATTGCGCGTGGCGACGCGACGTTTGACCCTTCCGAATTCATGAAAGGCGGGAAAGCCGCCTATGAGATGATCGTCATGGCGTTCGCGGAAGGCAACCGGAAGAGCTTGAGCGATCTGCTGAGCCCGGATGTTTTTAGCGGCTTCATGCAAGCCATTACAACTCGGGAGGAGGCCAAGGAGATCGTCGAACAGAGTTTTGTTGGGATCAAATCGGCTGAGATGATCGAAGCTGAGATGAAGGGCAACACGGCCCAAGTCACAGTGAAATTCGTCAGCGAGATCATCAACGCCACGCGCTCCGCCTCAGGCGAAGTGATCTCCGGTGACCCGAAGCGGATCAAGGAAGTGACCGACATCTGGATGTTTGCCCGCGATGTCACCGCACGCGACCCGAATTGGAAGTTGGTTAGCACACAAGCTGCAAACTAGCCGCAATCGGTGAGGTCTTCGCAGGACGTGGTTGCGAGGCTGTCACACAACGGAGTTTGCATGCGGGAGCTCCGGGGGACGACCGGGGTGTGCCAATGGCTAGATGTTCGAGTCAGGGCGTTGGCGTTGACAGCTGTTGCTTACATTGGTTTGAGTGAAATTCAGCTTTGGTCTCTCGCGGCGCAACCGGCTCCGGCCGTTACAACAAGCGTCAAACTTGGCCGGCCCCTGATGACCAGAGCCTCGATCACTTATGAGCCAGTCGCTTTTTCGGCGCTCCCTCACTGGGCTGTTGACGACCATCTGGCGGCATTCGGTGCATTTGTGAAATCCTGCCAGCGGATTGCGACGCTGAGGGCGCAGAATAGCGCAAAATTTGAGACCAAAGACAACATTGCGCGGATATTGGCCGCGAGCTGTTCCGCAACTCTGGCGGCAGCGTCCTCGGTCAAGACTTCGGCCGCTGCTCGGGCCTTCTTCGAGCAACAGTTTGTCCCGCACAAAGTTCGGCACGCTGGGTCTGAAGGACTGTTGACGGGCTACTATGAACCGGTCCTCCAGGGCGCTCGGACACCAATCGGTGCCTATGCCACACCGATTTACCGACGCCCGGCAGATCTGGTGAACGTGGTTGAAGAGTCACAACGCGGCGCCATCGGCAACGCCTTCACTCATCTGCGCAAAACCGATCGCGGCTTAGTGCCATTTCCGACGCGTGCTGAAATCGAGACGGGTGCGCTGAAGGGACAAGGTCTTGAGCTGCTCTATCTGCATGATCCCGTAGAAGTGTTTTTTCTGCAGATTCAAGGTTCTGGCCAAGTCCAGCTGCCGGATGGCTCGCGCATCCGAGTGAGCTATGACGGCAAGAACGGCCACCCCTACACATCGGTCGGCCGATATTTGATCGACAATGGCATCATTGATGCGAATCGGATGTCGCTTGCCGCATTGGGGGACTGGCTGAAGGCCGACTCCAAGCGCGGCCGCGATGCCATGTGGCAAAACAAATCCTATGTGTTTTTCCGTGAACTGGGGGGAGCCAACGCATCGGCTGCACTTGGCGTCATGGATATTCCGCTGACAATCGGCCGCAGCTTGGCCGTGGATGCCGGCTATCACACACTCGGTCTGCCGGTTTACGTTTCGAGCAACGCACTCACACATGCGACGCAGCACGGCGGTTTTCACCGCTTGATGATCGCGCAGGATGTCGGCTCTGCCATCAAGGGTCCTGAGCGTGGTGACCTTTTCTTTGGCTCCGGTGATGGTGCTGGCAAACTTGCCGGGATCACCAAACACCCGGGCACATTTTACGTGCTCTTGCCGTCCGGTGCGACCGTCCCAACGGCTGGATTAAAGCCAACCCTAAGCGATACCTCGGCAGCCCGTCCTACCGGCACATTGCCGGCCGTCAAACCACCAAAATCGCCATGACCGGCCGGAAGCGATCCAGTGGCTGTCGCGGCAATGCTCTGACCCCGGATGAAGAAGCCTTGTGGGAGCATGTCATTGAGCACGTGCATCCATTGCGGCGTGGCGTTGCTTCGCGGGTGACGGATGCGCCTGCCAACGAACCGATTGCCGACGCCCCGCGCATCGCGCCACCTGAACCGCCGGTTTCGGCGACCCAGACGCCACGTTGGCAAAAACTGACGGGGACCAACACGCCACGTCCGACGAAGTCCGTAACGTCTGCGTTACCCACGTTTGACCGCAAGCAGATCAAGAGAATTGCGACTGGCCGCGTGGAAATCGAGGGACGCATCGATTTGCATGGGTTATGCGAAAGCGAAGCACATCTGCGGTTGCGTGGTTATTTGCGTCAAGCCCAAGCGCATGGCAAACGGACTATTCTGGTGATCACGGGCAAAGGTCGTGACGATGACGATGCCTTTGCGCCGTTTGATTTCGGCATGGACCGTGCGCCGCGAGGGGTACTCAAACGCAATGTGCCGCGCTGGCTTGCAGAGCCGGATATGGCGGGTCTGGTTGTGTCCTACACGACGGCCCACACCCGTCACGGAGGCGAGGGCGCGTTATATGTGCATTTGCGGAAGGCTTGTTGACGCGCCCGGTCGTTGAATGGGCACTCTTGCGATGTGCCCGTTGATGGTCCGCAGTCTCATGGCGCATCCGACCGCATGATGCGTGCGGCATAGGCGAGGCGCTCGATCACCTGACTGAAGCGTGTTTCCAACGCTGCGTCCTTGAACGTGTCGTCGGCCTCAAAGGCACTGTAGGCGCTGGGCACAGTCACCTGATCTGGTAACACCAATGCGCCAAGGCCGAGTTCCATAACCGTGCGCATATGGATCAATCCGCGCATGCCACCGAGGCTACCGGGCGAAGCCGCGCCAAGTGCGAACACTCGTGTGCGATAAACTTGGCCCGTAGCTCCTGCCTCGCCCTTTACTCGGCTGATCCAATCGAGAGCGTTCTTCAACAGAGGTGTGATTGAGGCATTGTATTCCGGGCAAGCAATGAAGATGCCCTGATGGGCTTCCATCAAGGCTTTCAGTTTAGTGGCGTTGTCGGGCACGCCAGTGCGTGTTTCAGCATCGCCGTCGTAGAGCGGCATCGGATAGTCGCCGAGGTCGGCAAACGTTGCCGGGTGCCCGAGCGCACCCGCAATTTTCGCACCGCGCTGCGCCAGTTTCTTGTTGACCGAAGCTTCGCGGGCCGAGCCCGAAAGGAACAGGAGGCGAGTGTTGTGCGGCATGTTTCGGTCCTGATTGGCAATGTTGCGGTGTTGCAGCGTGGGGTGACGCAGTATGCAGTGTTGGTCAGGAGCTAGCACGTATCAAGGCTTCGTCGGTCATGTCGGCAAAGTGCTTGAGCCGGCAATGCCTGGAGGACACCTGCACAGCGGTCGTTAGATCAGCTGTGTGTCCCGGGCTGTCGTGGGGTTGTTTTGGTGCGCACGGCTGCGATGCTATGATAGCTAGTGGCCACGCACTGCAATTGCAACGCTGGATCGTCAGATGAGTGAATGGTCACCGAAAATTGCCAAATGGCGCGGGTATGTGCCGGATGATGAGTTGGCCGCTTATGAAAAAGGGCGGTTTGGCAATCGCATTGGTTTTGGGGCTAAGGCTGCGCTGTTGAACATTGACACAACTTACATGTTCGTTGATCCAGCCTATGCCATGACGCGGGCTGAGGATCCGGCGCTGAGGGCAGCGCTGGTTGAGATTACGGAGTTGTTTCGGACTTTGAATCTGCCGATTTATTATTCGCGCCGGGATGATCGATCGCATCCGACGTATCGCGGCATCTGGAATTTGAAACTTGGCAACTCTGACGCGTTTCAATATGCGCGGGACCCCCGTGCCGATCAGTGGCCCGAGGCCTATGGACCGCGGCCGCAAGATCGGATCGTGTTCAAGAATAAGCCATCGTGCTTCATGGAAACACCGCTCGAAAGTTTCCTGCGCTACGACGGGGTTGACACTCTGGTGGTTGTCGGGATTTCGACCTCGGGCTGCGTGCGCTCAGCGGTCACGGACGCCTTCAGCCACAATTTCCGCGTCATCGTCGTCGAGCAGGCGGTTGGGGACCGGAGCGCGTCTGCCCACAAAGCCAACCTGTTCGACATGGATATGAAGTATGCTGATGTTGAAGCCTTGGACTATGTCACGACCGAGCTGGATCGACGCTACGCGCGCGTCGCCTCGTGACGCTATTTCGTGGTCTTCCCGTTCAGGCGCGTCTTGACAGCGGGCGACACGAACGTGGTGACGTCGCCGCCCATTTGCGCAATCTGTTTGACTAAGCTCGCAGCGATATGGCGGACGTGTGGGCTCGCTGGCAAAAAGACAGTTTCGATATCGGATGCCATCGCGCCGTTCATGCCAGACATTTGCATTTCGTAATCCAGGTCGGTGCCGTCGCGCAGGCCACGAAAAATGGTGGTGGCCTTGTGTGCGTGGGCGGCGTTGATGGTCAAGCCGTCGAAAGTTACCGGAGTGATGACGCATTGGGTCCGGCGAGCGACGGCGGCGCATTCGATCTTTAACATTTCAATTTTTTCTTCAGTCGAAAACATCGGCGTTTTGCCGGGGTGAACGCCAACTCCAATGATCAGCGTGTCGACCAAACGTGCGGCGCGGGCGATGACGTCCATATGACCGGCCGTGACGGGGTCAAAGGAGCCAGAATAGAAACCGATCCGGGGCATGGGCTGCGTCCGTGCAATTGAACTAAGGCTAGCCCATTCCTATACATGCTTTGCGGTGTGTTCATAAGGTCTGCGTGTTGCGCACGGCCAGCTGCTGGGCACCTCACAACCTCGTGACAACGATTGCGCAGAACCCGCACGTCGGTCTATCGGTGGCGGACGCAGAACCCTGCGTTTGGCAAGATGTCTCGGAGTCCCCCATGAAATTGTACTATGCCCCCGGTGCGTGCTCGCTGTCGCCCCACATTGCTTTGATGGAGGCCGGATTGCCGCATACGGCCATTCGCGCTGATCTGAAGTCCAAGGAGATGGAAGGTGGCGGTGACTACAAGACCAAGAACCCTTTGGGGTACGTCCCGGCGCTTGAACTCGACGACGGCAGCATGTTGTTTGAAGGTCCGGCCATCGTCCAGTACATCGCCGATAAAGTGCCGGAAAAGCACTTGGCCCCGGCTAACGGATCGATGGACCGCTACAAATTACAGAGCTGGTTGAACTTCGTTTCAACTGAAATGCACAAGGGCTTTTCGCCATTGTTCAACCCGGCCATGCCGGATGCGGCCAAAGGCTTGGCCAAAGAGCGCCTGGCGACACGGTTTGCCCACCTCGAGAAGCATTTCACAGCGAACGACTACCTGATGGGGAAGGCCTATTCCGTCGCCGACGGCTATCTGTTCACCGTGTTGAACTGGACTAAGCCGACGCAGATTGATCTGGCGCCGTACCCGCACATCATGGCCTACCACAAGCGCATTGGTTCGCGCCCGGCGGTGATGGCTGCGATGAAGGCCGAAGGCCTGATCAAGTAAACTGCGCAGGCCGAAGGCCTGATCAAGTAAACTGCGCAGGCCGAAGGCCTGATCAAGTAGTGTGTGCGGATTGGTATCCGTCGGACTGTGCGCCGGAGTCCGGATCGAGGCTCCGGCGGTTTCGATGGCAGTCGGCAAGCGGCTGGACAGTCATGCGACCAGTCGACCCCAGATGCGCGCATATGCACCTGCAGGACCAAGCCTTGACGGTGTTAAGCGCCTACTCATGCAACACAATGTTTCGATGTCCGCAACGCCGTCGCCGTCCGTCGTCGTCGGAGCTGCGCTCCTGGCAGTGGCAAGTCTTGGCATCATGGCGAACGCAACGGTTGCGCCTGCCTTGCCCGGATTGAGCGCGGCTTTTCGTGAAACGCCGCAGATCAATACACTTGCCGGCCTGGTCATTACTTTGCCATCGCTCGGCATCGTTTTGACGGCCGCCGCCGCGGGCTGGCTGTGTGATCGGGTTGGCCGCAGGCGCGTGATGCTGGGAGCTCTTGTCCTGTATGGTCTTGCCGGTCTGTCGGCGTTGTTCGCCCAGACCCTGTGGCAAGTCCTGGTCGGGCGCATGCTGCTTGGCATTGCCATCGGCGGGACGATGACATCATCGATTTCGATGATCGGCGATATGTATCAGGGCGATGCTCGGGTCCGATTTATGAGCACGCAGGCGGCCGTGATGTCGGCCAGCAGCATGGTGTTTCTCGTCATTGGTGGATTGCTTGGCGAACTGGGTTGGCGTTACCCGTTTCTGGTCTACGGGGCTGGTCTGGTGATGATTCCGGTTGTGCTGTCGCTGTTGCCAGAGAGCAAACCGTCGGCCCCGTTGTTGGGAACCAAAGACCGGCTCAATTTGCGGCCGCTGTCGGTGATCGGCTTGACCGCAATTGTCAGCATGATTCTGTATTACATCATGCCCACACGTTTGCCGTTCCACCTTCAGGCTCTTGGGGTGACTTCGCCAACGGTGGCGGGACTTGCGATCGGAATTGGTGCCATGACGATGTCGGCGATGGCCCTCAGTTATAGCCGCACGGGGGCGAAGTTGCCGGCTGACGTCGTTTACGCCTCGATTTTTGCTTTGACGGCGGTTGGTTACACGCTGATTGCCAACGCCAACGGTTTGCCGCTGGTGTTTCTCGGCTCAGCCATTGCGGGCGCCGGCAATGGCTGGTTGTTTCCGATCAACAACATTTTGATTATGGAGCGCACACCACCTCAGCAGCGCGGCCGGGCAACAGGGTTTCACACCACGTGTATTTTTACCGGCCAGTTCCTATCGCCGGTGATCAGCGGCCCGTTGGTGGATCGGTGGTTGGTGGCCGGGACGTTTCAGGTCTTTGCGGCGGTCAGTGCAGCCGTGGCGATTGCCTTTATCGCGGCACATGTGCTGCGATCACGTGGTTGAGGCTGGCTAAGTCGTGCACAGCTGCGCTCATCTGAGCTGCTGGATTGCTCTGGCCGAGTCATGCCACTGGGGGGTGCGAGGCAACCCGAATGTCGAAGAAAATAGCTGGTCCCGAGATTGAGCGCGTCATCCAGTTGCTGGGGCGTCTGCCTGGCTTTGGGCCGCGCTCGGCGCGCAAGGCAGGCATTGCTCTGATCAAGCGCCGGGTGGAACTGCTGGAGCCTCTGGTGCGCGCGTTGAGTGATGCGCTGGAACGGATCGTCACGTGCGGCACCTGCGGAAACATCGATACGCAGTCGCCGTGCACGATCTGTCGTGATGAGCGGCGCGATGCCACGTTGATCGTCGTGGTCGAAGAGATCGGTGACTTGTGGGCACTGGAACGGGCGAATGTGGTCAATGCGCGTTTTCATGTGCTCGGCGGACACCTGTCACCGCTCGATGGTATCGGCCCGGAGCAACTGAACATCCCGCAACTGATTGCACGGGCGATCCCGCCGGTGACAGAAGTTCTGCTGGCCTTGTCGCAAACCGTTGAAGGGCAGTCGACGGCGCATTACCTGCGCGATCAATTGTTGGCGTCTGGCATTGCCGTGTCGACCCTTGCCCGCGGCGTTCCCGTCGGTGGCGAGCTCGATTATCTCGACGAGGGAACGCTGTCAGCGGCCATCAAGAGCCGCCGCGCGATGTGAGCCGGGACGCGTCAGTTCGGACGGGTTGGATCTTTTTTGGCTTTCCAGCTCTTGGTTTGGCGCGCGTCTGGTCGATTCCGGCTGCCGCCAAGACTTTCAACATAACGCTCGGGAGGGCCTGCGTTGAAAGAGCATCCGGAGCAATCCAACGGCAACGATCAGCGCCCGCTGACGGGTTCAGTGCGGTGCGGGTCGGTACGCATGTATGACGCACGGTGAGCTCCAAACGGAAGTGCGTAAACACGTGCACGACCAGATCCGTGAGCAACTTAAACTCGGCTTCAACGGGTTCCGCCGCGCGCACGGCATTGCTGCCGGGATTGATCTCGGTCCAATCCGTGGATGGCACTTCGAGCATGCCACCGAGCAAACCAGTCGGCGGCCGTTGGCGCAACAGTATGGAGCCGTCCGGCCGGGTCACCACGAAGGCCGTGCCATAGCGATTGGGGCGTTTGGCCTTCGCAGCTTTGCGCGGCAGGTCTGCTGCGATGTTCTGCGCGCGAGCCAGACACGTCTGCGACAGTGGACAAACCAGACATGAAGGGCTGCGCGGCGTGCAGATGGTGGCTCCGAGGTCCATCATGGCCTGGGCAAAATCACCGGCGCGGCGTTCAGGCGTCAAGGTCTGAGCGTAATTACGCAATGCCGCCTTCGCAGTCGGCAGCGGAGTTTGAACGGCGAACAGCCGCGCCACCACCCGTTCGATATTGCCGTCCACCGGCGTGGCTTTCAGGCCGTGACCAATCGAGGTGATTGCCGCTGCCGTGTAGGGACCCACCCCCGGGAGTTCGAGCAAGACCTTCTCGCTCAGAGGGAACCTGGCATTGTGATCGCGCACGATGGCTCCCGCGCAGGCATGGAGATTGCGCGCTCGAGAATAGTAGCCAAGGCCCGCCCATGCAGCGAGCACATCGTCAAGCTTTGCGGCAGCCAGTGCTTCGATATCGGGCCAGCGAGCCGTGAAGGCCTCGAAGTACGGGACCACCGCTTTCACGGTGGTTTGCTGCAACATAATTTCTGACAGCCAAACGCGGTACGGATCAGCCTGGCTGCCCGGCGCGTAACGCCAAGGCAAATTCCGCCGCGAAAGGTCGTACCAAGCGAGGAGGCGCGGTGCGATTTGCCGTGGCGTAGCGGTCAAGCGAGGCCCGCGAGTTTGGCTCGTGCCAGAATGCGGTCGGCACGCACGCCGTGCGGTTTGTCGATCATCTGGCCACGCAGCGATAACGCACCGGCGCCAGGATTGGCTTGAAACAGGGCGGCAATCTCCTTGGCCCACGCGAGGTCTGCAGCATTTGGCGTGAAGGCAGCGTTGATGACGGCGACCTGATCGGGATGGATGGCCATCTTGCCCGTGAAACCATCTCGGGCCGCAATGCGGCATTCTTCGGCTAATCCGGCCATATCGCGGAAGTTGACGTAGACGGTATCGATCGGTTGTCGATTCGAACCGACGGCTGCCATCAGACACAGATTGCGGGCCAGCAGATACGGCGAAGTCCAACCGCCGCCGGGTTCGCGCGTGGCACTCGAGCCAACCAGCGCCGAGAGATCCTCAGCGCCCCAAGTTAGTGCTTCCATGCGTGATGTCACATCACCGAACGTGTTCATCGCCAACACGGCGGCTGGCACTTCCGTGGCGATGGCGATGATGCGGATATGGCCGACCGGCACCCCATGCTCGGCTTCAGCTTCGTCGAGCAGTTTGGCCAAGCGGTTGACATCGGCGCCGGTTCTAGGCTTCGGCAGGATGATGCCGTCCGGACGTGCTGAGATGACCCCAGCGAGGTCATCGGCCCAGAATGGCGTGTCAAAGGCATTGATGCGAACGTACAAGCGGGGCCGTTTGCGGTTCCCGAGCGTGGCTGTGATAAAGGCTGCAGCCATCGGGCGCGCCGCAGCTTTATTGCCGACGGCAACCGCGTCCTCGAGATCCAGAATGAGGGCGTCCGCACCGACGCTCAGAGCCTTGCCGATCTTCTTCTCGCTGTCGGCGGGCACAAAAAGCAAAGAGCGCATCGACGTGTCCATTGCGACGAGTGAAACCTGATCGGATGCGTATCATCGCTTCGCGCCCGAGGCTACAGCGGCTCAACGACCAAGCCGGATCGACCGGGGCTGCTCACATCTTTTTTCGCAGCTCCGCTGCTGCTCCTTGCAAGGGTCGAAAACGAAAGCGAACGATATGTTTGCCCGGTGGCAGTTCGACGGCGCGAAACAGAACATTGGCCCGCAGCAACGGCACGTCGACACCGTTCACCTCGGCAAACCACCAGGGATGCCACGGATCATTCAAGACCAACCAGCCGCCGCGCGGGCTTGCGGCCTCAATGACAATATCTGTGTTGCGATAACTGAGGATTTTAGCCGCCAGCGCGTTCGCTGAATTGACCGCGCCTGGGGACACAAATGCGACCTTGCCGGTGCCTTCCAATAGAACAGTCCGGATCGGATCAAAGTCCTTTGGCCATTGGCCGGACTTGAGGATGGCGGCAAAGTCGACGCCGTCCGCCCGAGTGACCATGAGGACGCGGGGCAGCGCCCGGGGGTTTTCGTAAATCCAGGCTTCGTCGGTCTTTGCGATCAGTTTCAGGTCACCGGTCTTCAGCCCCTTGTCGTGCCATTCCAGCGGTTGCCCGGCCGCAATAAACCGCAAACCCAGCATGTCGGCCAAGGGAGATTTATATGATGGAAACAAGGCTGAAAATTTGCGCTGATCCGGTAGGCCGATATGATCCTCAGCCCCGGTTGCCTGGCTGTAGAGTTTCATCCGAACGGGATTGTAGCCGAGTGTATTTTCGAGTCTCTGCGAGAGGCTGACGTTCGGCCAGTGAAAGCCAACGCCCATAAACTCCATCCGGTCGCGGCGCGCCCCAGTGGTGTCGTTTGCAGACGCTTCCGAGAGCCGCGTTTTGATGGTCGCGACAGTCGCATTTCGGGTATTCGGCTGCATGGCTTCGTAGGTTGATTTAGGCAACGCTGACGACGACGAAGGGCCATTGTTGTAGCCTAGATCCAAGGCTGTTGCGGCCACGAGAACCAGTGCCATCGGCCATGGCTCCAACGCGATCCGCGGTTTGACAAATGCGATCACTGCGCCCGCCAGTCCAACACAGATCGCAGCTAGGCCAAGTGGCATCGCCAGCGTGCCCACCCGGTCGAGCCAAAGGCCCAAGGCCAAGCTGATGACGAAGGCCATAGCGATCACTGCCACGGTTGCGGCGATCGCGTTTTCGTTGAGCTTTTCCCAGGGATTAGAGAACAGCCGATGCACGGCATAGCCGACCAAAACGGCAGCCAAACCGCCCACGAGAAAGGTTGCGTCGGCTGGCCGGCGATAAAATTTTACGCCGGGTAGCAGTTCGTAAAAGAGGCGGAAGATCGGGGTGTACCAACCGAGAGCGTAGAGAACGACGAGGACAAATGCAGCAGTGAAAAATCTCACCTCACGCGCGAGGAAGTGTCCGCGCCAGGCGGCCAACAACAACAAGAGCACCGGCACGGCGCCGACATAAACCTGCCCCATGTTCTGGGCGATAAACAGCCCCGTATCGCTCCAGGCGAAACTCGGTGGCCCCCAATAGTCCTCCATGCGGTAGGCCGCGCCAAAAATTTGCGGCATCAGGAATGTCAGGAACAGTGCCGGGTGCATACTGCCGCGGCCAGCACCTTCAAAATCAATCACCGGACGGTTGCTTTCCGCGGCCAGCAATGTGGTCATCAGAAGCGGCAGCGCGATCAGGGCAACCGTCAATGCACCTCCAGCCAACAATGGGCCGATGGACGTGCGGATTGTCGTGCGCGGATCGTCGCTACCGAACCAACGCCACAGCACTTGGGCTGAGAGCAGATAGACCACCAGCAATGCCACTTGATCCCGACCGAGCAGGATGCAGGTGCCCGCAAGGCCAGCGGCCAGCCCCCAGCGGTAAGAACCGAGACGGATCGAACGGTCAATGGCGAGCATGGCCATTGGCCAGTAGCATAACGACAGAACTTGCCCGGTGTGTTGCAGTCGCCAGGCCATTGATGCGCCAAAAGCGAAGACCAGTCCTCCGACGACGGCGCCCGCCCAATGCCACTCCTGGTCGCGCATCCAGAACATCAGTGCTATAGCGCCCGCCAACTGCATGAGCAGCACGGTTACGTCGACGGCCCACAGACTTGGGTTGCCGTTGACCAATGCCAACAGCAAAAACGGTGGCGAGAAAAGCATCGATTGCGGATCAGCAATCTGTGGATGCCCGGCAAACACATGCGGCGTCCACCAAGGCCACTCACCGCGAGCAATGCTTTGTGCCAGGAATTGAATTTGTGGTTGGAAGTGCGCTTTCGCGTCCCAGGGAATCGTGACGCGGCCAAGCAGCCACGGCCATGTCATCGCGATCCAGCCGAGGATCAAAGCTGCGAGCGCCGGCGCAATTGGCCAGGCTGGCTCCGGATGTTCGCGTGCCAATGCCCGCCGCAATGCGCCCGGCGCGGTCGCTTTGTTCCAGGTCGTTGTCCGTCTAGCGTCATTCGTCCACATACGCAGGCACTCTGCAACGCCCCCATTGCAGAGGCCCCTTGCGGCAGTCTGTATAACGCGTTGTTACGATCTTGTGCAGCTCAGTTCAAACTGTCACGCGGACGGCATTGAAAGTATCTAGGCCCGTGTCAGTCGCCGGCTGCCAAAGCCAGCAGAGTGTGCGTCTGCAACGGGATAGTCGGCGAGGTGACGGCACCAAGTTGCTTCACAGGCGTCATGGCAGACAATGTGCAGGGCTGATCGGTCGGTGCCCATGTCGTATTGTTGAGTTGCAAATCACACTTGGCGATGACGACGCCTAAATGCGTCGGCATGCAAACACTTTCGCCGAGACGGAAATCACGGTTTTGGAAGCGGCAGATGCACGGGATCGATTTTCCGGTGGCCTCGTTGGTCACGCCATGGAACGGGGACGATTTCCAAGCTTCACCGGGCGCTGGTGCGCTGGTCTGGGCCAGAATTGCAACCGGCGAAAAAATGACTGCCGCAATCGTTGCGATCACCAAACGGATAGCCACTAAAGCCTCCCACCCTGGCACTTCGACGAAAGTTTAGATCGCCAATTTGTGGATGTCCATAGGTTCGACGACTTAGGGTTCGACGACTTGGGGTTCGACGACTTGGGGGTTACGGCTTTGGGTCACACTTCGATGTCTCCAGGAATGTAATCGAGCTGAGTTCACCCTTAATCGCGAAATCGCCGTAGTCGATGACGAGCTTCCGAGACACGCCATTGTCAAAAAACAAGAAGCTTAGCTCGTAGGCGGGAGTTGCATCAGATTTGTCTTTGCCCGGCTCATAGTAGCTGATGTTCACCGGCCAAGAGGGTAGCCCATCCAGAATCGCCGCGTCCTTCAAGACTGGCAGTTTCTTGTTGGCATCGGTTGCGGATTGGGCGCCGATGCGGGCAAGTGTATCATAGGCCTTGTCGCCCTTTTCGGAGCCATCAAAGAGGTCCGCACGCAGAGTCGACTTGCCAGCTCGAGCAGCAATCAAAAGCGCGATTGAATGTTGCACTGGATAGTAGGTGCCGGGTTTGAGCGTCAGCTCTCTTTTGGCCGGTTTGGTCAGTTCAACTGCGATGGGGCCGGTTGGTCCTGCCCGTTTGGCGTCACCGACGGTGCTATCGGCAGGTTTCTGGTCACGCAACTGCGTGGTGTTAAAACGGAACAGGCTGGCGTTGCCGTCCTCCCACGTCGTCGAGCGAAGATCAGTGAGCACCGGCTGGCTATCTTGGGTGGCCATCTCGGTGACGAAACGCATGTTTTGAGTAAATCCCTCGCACGCTGTTCCCGTCAGTTCATAAACCAAGCGGCCTTTGACGGCCGTCACACTGGAGCCGGGTCGGGTATTGCCAAGCGTCATGTCGTAAACGGCCCGATGCGGGGCGAGCACGATCGATTCGCCCGCGGCTTGTGTGGCAGTTGACCCCACGGCGAGGGATCCCACGATGAGACCGGCCAGCGCCGCACCTCGGTAAACACGTCCCAGCATGCATTGGTTCTCCTGCGCGTCACGCTCGCCTTGCGCGTCGGCCTGCCGATACCGTAAACATGGACTGCGGCATTGCAAAGTCGTCAGATGATCGCTGGTTTGTCAGGGAGCACTCGCGAGTGCGGCAGCGCTGGCGACGGCAGCGGCATGGGTGCCCATTTCACCCAGATAGACTTTGCGAACCAGAGCATTGGCTCGGATTTCAACTGGTGTGCCGCGGGCAACGATTTCGCCACGGACCAAAACCAGGATGCGGTCGGCGTGGCCAAACACCGCATCCATGTCATGCTCGGTAAAAAGGACGCCGACGCGCGTTTCGCGTGCGAGCCGCTGGACCAGATTCATGAGTGCTTCGCGTTCGCGCGGGGCCATGCCCGCGGTTGGCTCGTCCATCAGCAAAAGCTTGGGCTCAGAGGCGAGCGCGATGGCCAGTTCAATGCGTTTCACGTCGCCATAAGCGAGTTCGGACACCGGGCGGTCGGCTGCATCGCCCATGCCAACGGAGTGAAGCAACGCCAGTGTGTCATTGCGTCGATGCGTATGGGCGGTTTTGGTGAACGACCACGTCTCCCCGGCCCGGCTTTGCAGGGCAATCTGGACGTTTTCGGCCGCTGTCATGGAGTAGAAGGTTTGGGCGATTTGGAAGGTTCGGCCGATGCCGCGACGCCAGATGGCCCGAGGCGACAGGCCGGAGATGATTTGGCCATCAAACATGACGCTGCCGGTGTCTGGTTTCAGCTGACCGCCGACGATATTGAAGGTGGTTGATTTGCCAGCGCCATTGGGGCCGATGACGGCGACAAGCTCGGCGGCCGCGACATCAAACGACACGTTGCTGGCGGCGACGACACCACCAAAGGACTTGTTGAGGTTGGACGCAATCAGGAGGCTCATCTGGGCTTCCTCACGGCGAAACGTTCTGCGGCACCTGCGATGCCATGCGGAAACAGGAGCACGATGGCGATGATGGCGACACCCATCAATGCCCGCCAGTAATGGGTCAGCGGCAATGCGATGTCCTTGATGATGTGGAAGATGCCGGCGCCGGCAAGCGCGCCTGTGACAGCCTGAATGCCACCCGTTAAGATCATCGCCAGGAAGTCGACGGACTGCGGGATCGACAGCAACGTCGGGTCTATCGATCCCTTTGAGAAGGCGTAGAGTGCGCCTGCTAAACCAGCTGCCGCACCCGCAATCGTGAAAGCGGCCCAACGCAGGCCGATGACGTCGAGGCCGATCGCGTCGGCGCGTGTGGCACTGTCGCGGGCCGCGCGCAGTGCGTAGCCAAATGGCGAGTGGATGACGTGGTGGAGAGCTGCGATGGCCGCTAGGCAGAGGCCTAACGTGAGATAGTAGTAGACGATGCGGCCCCGTGCCCAAGCTGATGGCCAGACACCGACAACGCCATTGTCGCCGCCCGTCAATTCCACCCACTGGAAGGCAACGGCAAAGGTGATTTGGGCGAAAGCGAGCGTGAGCATCGCGAGATAGATGCCACTGAGGCGGACGATAAAGAAGCCGTAGAGGGCGGCGAACGCGCCGGCAACGATGGGTGCCACGGCGATCGCGGGCAGCATCGAAAAACCGACCTTAGTGACCAATAGTCCGACGGCGTACGCACCTAAACCGAAATAGGCAGCATGACCGAAACTGACCACGCCGCCGTTGCCGATCAATAGCGAGAGCGAGAAAGCTGCAAGCGCAAAGACAAGGACTTCGATGGCGACCTTCAGTGTGTAGGAATCGACGACCGCCGGCAGCAACACCAACGCACCGGCGATTGCAAGCGCCACGCGCCAAGTCAACGGCCCTGGCGGTTTCAGCAGCACAAACCCCTCCGGCGGAGGCGTTCGTGATGACGGCGACTCCGGGCGGCCGAGCAAACCTTGCGGGCGCAAGACGAGCACCACAGCCATCAGCAAAAAAACCAGAATCAGCGTGATTTTAGGGAAAATCAGAATACCGAAGGCTTGCAGCTGGCCAATGATCAGACTTGCCAGAAACGCACCGGGAATCGAGCCCATGCCACCGATGACCGTGACGACGAAGGTTTCAGAAAGGATTGAGATATCCATTTGCCCGTTGGCCGCGGACTTCGGGATCTGCAGAGCGCCGCCGAGTCCTGCGAGAAATGCGCCGAGAAACAGGGTCCCGGTAAACAGGAGAGCTTGATTGACGCCAAGTGCGCCGACCATTTCGCGGTCCTGGGTGGCCGCGCGGACGAGCACGCCGAAGCGGGTTTTCTGCATCAACAGATAAAGGAGACCAAGGACACCGGGACCAGCCACAATCAGGAACAGCTCGTAAGCTGGAAACATCCGGCCGAAAATCGGCACGGCATGCCGCAGCGCGGGCGCGCGCGGGCCCATGATTTCGAGCGGACCCCAGACCTTGATCACGAGGTCTTGGACAATCAGAACGACACCAAAGGTGGCGAGAAGCTGCAGGAGTTCCGGCGCGTGATAGATACGACGAAGCAGCAATATCTCCATCGCGACGCCAAGCAAACCGACGATCAGACCCGTGACCAGCAGCGCGACAATGAACATCGGTAACGTATGCGAGACAGCCAACAAGTAAGGCACCACCGTCACGGCGACATAGGCGCCGAGCATGTACAGCGAGCCGTGCGCAAAGTTGACGATGCGCGTGACGCCGAAAACAATGGTCAGGCCGGATGCGATGATGAACAACGAAGACGCGCTGGCTAATCCGTTCAGGATCTGGACGGCAATAAAGGCTGGATCCATGGGGATTTTCATCTGCTGGCGGCGGCGCCGAGAGAACGTGCCCGATGTTGCGCGTCGATGCAACGAAAACGCACGGCCACCGGCTCTGTGATTGATTTCCAAACGGCTTGATCAAATTGTTGGCAAAACCCGCCTCGGAAGCTTGCAGCGGCTTCCCAACTATGACAGAAACGTCGTGGGGTGGAAGTGCATTGCCGCACAACCAAAGGGGAGCGCGCCTTGTCGGCTTTAGCTGTGGGGCATCATACGTCGTCGCACCGCATCGCCGCGGAAGATGGACTGCGTGCACAACTTTATCGTTTGCTCGCATCCGCGCTGTCCGGCGCTCCGGATGTGAAAATGCTGCAGGACTACGCGGCTTTGACCGGCGACGCGAGCCGGCTGGGCAAAGCGATTGCGACGTTTGCACGCGTTGCCGCGGTCACATCGCCTGAGGCTGTTCGTCACCAGTATCACGACCTGTTCATTGGTCTTGGGCGTGGCGAAATGGTGCCGTACGGCTCGTACTATCTGACCGGCTTTCTTCAGGAAAAACCATTGGCACGGTTGCGTCAGGATATGGCGCGGAATGGGGTCATGCGCGATGCGCGTTCCAGTGATCCTGAGGATCATGCCGCGTCCGTCCTCGAGATCATGGCAGGGTTGATCGACGGTGCGTTCGGTGCACCGATGTCCCTGGATGATCAGAAAGCCTTTTACGCCCGTCACCTCGAATCTTGGTTGCCAATATTTTTTCGCGACCTCGAAGGTGCTCAGACGTCGGTATTGTACGCGGCTTTAGGCTCTGTCGGGCGCGCCTTTCTCGAGATCGAGACTGGTGCGTTCGAAATGCTTTGACCGCCACAGAAATTTTCAATGACCCTAAAACTGAAACCGGGAAGCCAGGACGCTGGCGCCCCAAGTGGAGGCTTGACGCATGCGTGATGCAAGACTGACCGATGTGGCCGAGACGGCCGTCGCCGATCGCCGGAACTTCATCAAACTCGCTGGTGCAACTGCAGCCGGGGCGGGTGTGACCGCAGCAACAGCGGGGATTGCCGTGGCGGCCGAACCACCGGCTGCCGATGCCCAATATCAAGAGACCGCGCATATCAAGCGTTACTATGAAACGGCGCGCTAAAGCGCATTGCAACGTCAAGATTATGGGAGTGAGGCATGCTTAAGAAGAAAAACTCAGGTGCCATCAAAGCCGCGCGGTTGACATCTGCCGTATCAGGTGACGTGGCGCGAGGTTCCGAGGGCGTCGATCGCCGTTCGTTCCTGCGCCATTCAGGCCTTGCCATCGGCGGCATCGCAGCCGTGACCGCGAGCGCCGCCCGGGTTCAGCCAGCCGCCGCTCAGGCCGCTGCCGCGGCTGGTAAAGTCGAGTTGAAGAAATCCATCTGTACCCACTGTTCCGTGGGCTGCACAGTCATCGCCGAAGTCGAAAACGGCGTTTGGACTGGCCAGGAGCCCGCGTTTGACAGCCCGCTAAATCTAGGCGCGCACTGCGCTAAGGGGGCGGCGATTCGCGAGCACGCCCACGGCGAGCGTCGCCTGAAGTATCCAATGAAGCTCGTGGCCGGCAAATGGGAACGCCTCAGCTGGGAACAGGCGATCACCGAAGTCGGCGATAAGCTACAGGCCATCAAGGACAAATCCGGTCCCGACTCGGTCTACTGGCTCGGCTCTGCCAAGCACAACAATGAGCAGTGTTATCTGATCCGCAAGTTCGCAGCCTTCTGGGGCACGAACAACGTCGATCACCAAGCGCGCATTTGCCATTCCACCACAGTCGCTGGCGTTGCGAACACGTGGGGCTACGGCGCCATGACCAACTCGTACAACGACATCATGAAGTCGAAGTCGATTTTCCTGATTGGCGGCAACCCAGCTGAAGCGCACCCGGTTTCGTTGCTGCATATGCTGAAGGCCAAAGAGCAAAACAACGCGCCGTTGATCGTGCTGGATCCACGCTTTACCCGCACGGCAGCCCACGCAACCGAATACGTGCGATTCCGTCCGGGCACGGACGTGGCTCTCATGTGGGGCATCGCATGGCATCTCAAGCAGAACGACTGGATCGACAAAACCTTCATCGAACAGCGCGTTTGGGGCCTCGATTTCGTCTGGGACGAAGTCGCTAAGTGGACGCCTGAAGAAGTTGAGAAGGTCACGGGCGTTCCGGGCGCACAACTCCGCCGCGTCGCCAAAACCATGTGGAACAACCGTCCAGGCACTGTCATCTGGTGCATGGGTGGCACGCAACACACCACCGGTAACGCCAACGTCCGCGCCTACTCGATTATGCAGTTGATGCTCGGCAACATGGGCACAGCTGGCGGTGGCACCAACATCTTCCGCGGCCAC
>JAYSUN010000090.1:0-6088 GCA_043719045.1 Hyphomicrobiaceae bacterium
GCGTGGATGGCGTGACGTTCGCCATGATCGAAGAGGAAGGCCGGGAGGCGTGGCTTGTGGCTCTGCGTGAGGAGTTGCGTAACAAGACCTATCGATCACAACCGGTGCGGCGGGTGCTGAATGGAGCGCTTATCGTTGCAGGTCTGCTTAACGGGTGGCTTTGACCGCGGCAGCGATGCGGGCGGCGCCCCAGGCCTTGGGATCACTGGGTCGCCCGCCTGGTGCACCGATGTCGGTACCCAAGCCTTTGTCGACCCGCACGGTTGTGCCACCGCCCGTCACATCGACGCTTCCGTCGGCCACGAACACGCCCCAGCTGCCAAGAAAGCTGCCGGCATAAAATCGGGTGCCGCGCACCGCGATAAGTCCGTACGGGCTGCGGATTTTCAGATCGTTGGCCGCGGGCTTGCCGGTGCGCTCGAACTGCAGGCTGCCCGAAGCCAAATCGATTTCTCCACCGGCATCGAGCAGGTAGCGCTCAATTTTGAGTTCAGTGTTTTCGCCAAGCCTGACCATGGTGCGTTGACCGAGCTTCAGGGACAGACGGGACTCGTTGGCCGTGCGAACGATATCAGCGACAAAGACTTGCGCCTTGGCCACTAGGGCCCGGCTCGCGCCGCCCGTCACAGCTGTGGCTCCACCCTTGAGTTGCTCCACCATTCCGGCCGACGTCTTGATCCCGGCTGCGTCGATGCTGGTTTGCGCCAGAGCCGTATCGATCTGGAGCAAACCAGCACTCGTCAGTGCGGTCAGCTGTAGCAGCTCACGACGTGAAACTGCCGCGTTTGAGGCGCGGGCGGCCAATACGTTGGCCTGGTTTGCAGGAACGGTCATCGTGGCAACTCCAAGTCAGAAAGATGAGAACGGATGATGGCCAACACCAGCTGCGTCGGCAAGAGATTGTCGTGCTGCAACGTTAAGGGCTGATCGACACTCCGTCAGTGCTCGCCATCACACCTGGACCGCGCCCCTGAAACGGCCACAGGGGGAGCCGCCGGGCCCACAACGTCGCACTGGTCGGCAGGCCCCGGATTGGGCTATGGATGAACCAGGGATCCGCGGGGATAGAGCCTGAACATGACCGATGCCAGCATGCAACGACTGAATATGGTCGAAAGTCAGGTGCGGCCGAGCGATGTGACTGACCGTCGGCTGATCCGGGCGATGGGGCAGGTCCCGCGTGAGTTGTACGTGCCAGATGCGCTGAAACCGGTCGCCTATATGGACAGCCCATTGCCGTTGCAGGCTGATGCGGCGGGGCGACCAATGCGGCAACTGCTTCCACCGCGCACGTTTGCCAAATTGGTCAACGCGGCCGATATTCCGGCCAATGGTGTGGTGCTCGATGCTGCATGTGGCATGGGCTATTCGACAGCCGTGCTCGCCCACATCGCCCGTCGCGTCATCGGCGTTGAACCCGACGCGGCACTCGCTGACACAGCGCGGGCCATCCTCAACACCGCCGGAGTGACCAATGCTGTCATCCATACCGGTCCGATCGCGGCCGGGAAACCTGCCGAAAGTCCCTACGACGTGATCCTGATCAACGGCGCAGTCCCTGAGGTGCCGCGTTCACTCCTTGACCAATTAAAAGATGGCGGCCGTCTCGTCGTGATCATTGGTCACGCAGCGGCAGGCAAGGCCGTCGTCTGGTCCCGCTCCGGTGCGACCTACGACTGCCGCGAGGTCTTCGATGCTACGGCTGCGTTGTTGCCGGGTTTTGAACTGACCCGTAAGTTTGCCCTCTGATCGACTGCTGCGGAAGTTGAGGCCGGCGCACCGACAATCCTGCCCTCAGCAGCGCGCCCCGCGGATCGGCGCGATCAACGCCACACTCAGCCCATGCTTTTGCGAGTGGCCCTCATGTCGCGCCAAAATTGAAAGCAGCCGCGGCCATTCAGCAATTTTGGCGCGACGGGCCACTAGCGTTTCCCGGACAACGGCCAGATGCTTTTGCGGGCCCGCTGATAGGGCAAAGACGCGAAATTCGCCGGCACCACGCCAGGCGTGTCGACGTAAATCACCTCGCTGGCAATGGGACCGAATTTGGCATGAAAATGCTGCGAGGATTTGACCACGATCAGCTTGGTTTGGGTGAGGTCGATGCCGAACTGAGTGAACAAGTTGGTGCCGAAACCCTGCGTCCGATCGGTGTTGAGCACCACCTTCACGCCATCGATCTTCACCACCGCGACGTCGCCCAACGGCGACATCGTGCCACTCAGGCCGTCCTGAAACGCGTCTCGCTTCAGTTCCAGCACCTCCGCGCGCACATCCAGCGGGCGACCGGAAAAACGACTGACCTTGCCGCCGATCCGGATCTCTAACATTGCACCGATGCCGGCTTGCTGACAGTAGCCGACCGCAATGGGATCCCAGAACGGACCGATAACTGCATTGTCGACGTTGCGCTCCAGGAGGCGTTCCAGAATAAAGGTCGAGTCACCGCCTGCGCCGCCGCCGGGATTGTCGGCGCTATCGGCTAACACCACAGACAGATGGTTGCTCGCGAGGCCGCGCGTGATGGCATCATCGGCGTTGGGAAACGGTGGCGCGAATTGCGCCCGCATGTGGATGATGTCGTCGCCGATGACGCGGCAAAGTCGATCGGCTTTTTCAGCGTCGGCATCGGTCACCACCAGAACCCGCGTCCCGAGATCCGCACTGTCACCCCACGGAAAGCCGTGCGCAATCGAGATCGAAAGGACGCCATCCTTACCCTCCATCGCGAGCAGTCGATCAACCAGCCCGCGCGCCGGCTCTCGCGATGTGTGGATCAGCGTGATCATATCGAGATCGCGCACCCGCATCACGGGTTTTATGCGGCCGGCGACGGCGTCTTCAGCCAAACGCACGAGATCCTTTGCCCGGTCATAAATGTCGGTGTGCGGGTATTCCTTGAACAACACCAGGAGATCCGTCGTTGCCACCTTCTGGGGTGACAAGTGGCAATGCGGATCAAGTTCCGCGCCGAGGAATACGCCGGGCCCGATCATGTCCCGAACCCGCGCAAACAGATCTCCTTCGGCGTCCTCGTAGCCCTCGGCAATCATTGCGCCGTGGATCTGGAGCAGCACCATGTCAACGGGAAGCGCGGCTTTCAAATCGGCCAGGAGTTGATCGCGCAACGTCTCGTAGGCGCGACGGACGGTGACCCCGGACGGTCCGGCAAACGCAATCTTGCCTTCGCTCAGCTTCCAACCCGCCACGGCCGCACGCTCGCGCACGGCGCGGCAGACTTGACCGAACGCAGGCAGATCGGCAGTCGCTGTCGCAGACGGGTCGTAACCGTGTCCCTGAAAATCAGCGAGGCCTGTTGGCATCGGCGCGAAGCTGTTTGTTTCGGTGCCGAGGGTGGCTGTAAAAACGTGCATGGCTGACCTTGGTGTCGATGCTTTGGGGGTGAAAGATGCCAGCAGATTCATCCAAGTCAACCATCGATTGTCGACGGCCCGACCGCGCGGGGTGCGGCTTGTGCAAATTCGGAAACCAGGACATCAAGCCGGTGTAGACCGACTTTGGAGATCGCAAGATAATGACATTGCTTCTGGCCATCCAACCCGGTGGGGGCAATTGGTCGCCCGCGGCCTGGGCCAGTCGTTTTCGTGCGGAACTGGGCGACACCGTCGTCCGGGTGGCAGGAATCGACGATTACGCCCCAGCCGCCATCCGCTACGTCGCGACCTGGAAACCGTCACCGGGTCTCGTTGCGGGGTTGCCAGAGCTGCAAGCCATTTTCAATTTGGGCGCGGGTGTCGATGCGCTGTTGAGCGATCCGACGCTGCCAAAGCAGGTTCCCCTCGTGCGGGTGGTCGACGCTGATCTGACGGGGCGGATGACGGAGTATGTCGTGTGGCACGTGCTCGATCAGCACCGGCAGGGACCGGCGCATCGGGCAGCGCAAGCGCTGGGCAAATGGATCGCGCTCGACCAGGCCGCGGCGAAATCCGTGCGCGTCGGTCTCTTGGGATTGGGCGAGATTGCGCGCGACGCAGCCGACGTGTTGAACCGCATCGGCTTTCAAGTGACGGGCTGGAGCCGATCGGCCAAAACCATTCCAGGTCTGCGCTGCTTTGCCGGTGACGCCGAGCTGTCGCCATTCCTGGCGGCCACCGATATCCTGGTTGTGCTGCTGCCGTTGACGCCGGTCACGCGCCATATCATCGACGCAAGACTGCTGCGGAAACTGGCGCACGATGGGCCATTGGGGCAACCGGTTCTGATCAACGCCGGGCGTGGTGGCTTGCAAAACGAGCGTGAGCTGATCTCGTGTCTGGACGATGGCACGTTGGGGGCCGCAGTCCTCGACGTGTTTGAGACCGAGCCCTTGCCGATGACAAGCCCCTTGTGGCGGCATCCACGCGTCACGATCACGCCGCACAACGCAGCTGACAGCGACCCCGAACACATCTCACGCTACATTATCGATCAGATCCGCGCGTTCGAGCGGGGCGAGCCTCTGCGCAACGTGGTCGATCACGTGCGGGGCTATTGAGCTCACGACACCCACACAACGCATGAGTTGACGGATGACCCAGTTTCAGATCGGTGCTGCGTCGGTGACCCGCATCGAGGAATCCTCAGGCCTCGGATTTCAGGCCAAGATCCTGCTGCCGAATTGGCATACCGGCGCCGTCGCACAGCACCGCGATTGGTTGGTGCCCGGGCATTTCAATGTCGAAAAGCAACGCTTCGTGCTGTCCGTGCATTCCTGGCTGATCCGCACCCGACATCACAACATCCTCGTCGACACCTGCGGTGGCGATGACAAGGATCGACCGGATTTTCCGGCTTTCCATCAGAAGAAGACGGGGTTTCTGGGCAAGCTTGCGCTGCTCTTCTGAACGCCAGGACAACACCGATTGTTCTGGCCATGTTCATTGGGCGTGCCTTGAATGCCCCTCCGATGGCCGATTTTCCAGTGACCGCGCCGCCACAGCTTGCCAAGCCACGCCCTCAGTGCGACCTAGCATCCCAAAATGAAACACAGCCGAATCGTTGCGGGTGCACTTTGCGCTTGGCCGTTTGGGTTGTTGGAACGGGACACACCATGGCGTCGCAACGCGATCTCGCAGCCAAATTGGAAGACGAATTCCAGACCAAGGCCCGCAAATCAGCTCGGACCGCCGAGGAAAGCTATACCGCCGCTGACATCGAAGTCCTTGAGGGCCTTGAGCCCGTGCGCCGCCGTCCGGGCATGTACATCGGTGGGACCGATGAAAAGGCCATGCACCATCTGTTCGCGGAAACCATCGACAACGCGATGGATGAAGCTGTGGCGGGCCATGCCACCTGGATCGAGGTGCGACTCGAGGCCGATGGCTTCTTGTCGGTCATCGACAACGGCCGCGGCATCCCTGTCGACGCGCATCCGAAATTCAAAAACAAGTCCGCCCTCGAAGTCATCATGACCACGCTGCATTCCGGCGGCAAGTTCGATGGCAAGGCCTACCAGACATCGGGCGGTCTGCATGGCGTTGGCGTCTCGGTGGTCAACGCCTTGTCCGAGACCTGCGAGGTCGAGGTCGCCCGCGGCCAACAGCTGTACCGCATGGTGTTTTCCCGCGGTCACGCTCAAACCAAGCTCGAAAAGCTCGGCTCGACGATGAATCGGCGCGGCACCAAAGTGCGCTTCAAGCCGGACGAAAAGATCTTCGGTAAGGGCTGCGCCTTCAAACCCGCGCGGTTGATGAAAATGGCCCGCTCAAAGGCCTACTTGTTCGGCGGCGTCGAAATCCGCTGGTTCTGCGCGGCCGAACTGATCAAGGACGAAACCCCAACGCAAGCCGTATTCCACTTCCCCGGTGGCTTGAAGGATTACTTGCTCTCCACCATTGACGGCGCTTTGCAAGTCACCAACATGCCCTTCAGCGGCTCGGTCAAGCGCGAGGGTGGCCATGGCTCCGTCGAATGGGCGATCGCCTGGGTCGCTAACATCGACTGTTTTTCACAGTGCTATTGCAACACCATCCCGACCGGAGATGGCGGCACCCACGAGAACGGCTTGCGCAGCGGATTGGCCACGGGCCTGCGGGATTTCGGCGAGCGCGTCGGCAATAAGAAGGCTGGCAACATCATCGCCGACGAC
>JAYSUN010000010.1:0-2481 GCA_043719045.1 Hyphomicrobiaceae bacterium
GTTATCGAAGTGCCCGATGTTGCAGACAATCGCACGGTCCTTCATGCCACGGATGTGGTCGACGGTCAGGATGTCGACGTTGCCGGTGGCGGTGACGAAGATATCGGCGCGCTTGACGGCGTCTTCCATGGTCGTGACCTCATAGCCTTCCATGGCGGCCTGCAGCGCGCAGATCGGGTCGACTTCCGAGACCATGACGCGGCAGCCAGCTTGGCGCAGCGAAGCCGCCGAGCCCTTGCCAACGTCGCCGAAGCCCGCGACCATCGCCACCTTGCCGGACATCATGACATCCGTACCGCGACGGATCGCATCGACCAGAGATTCACGGCAACCATAGAGATTGTCGAATTTCGATTTTGTCACACTGTCGTTGACGTTGATCGCCGGGAATAGCAGCTTGCCGGCCTTCTGCATCTCATACAGGCGATGCACACCGGTCGTTGTTTCTTCCGAAACACCTTTGATGTTGGCAGCCAGTGTCGCAAAATAGCCCTTTGGCTTTTCCTTCAGCGTCTTCTTCAGAAGTGCAAAGAAGTGCTCCTCTTCTTCCGAACCTGGCTTATCCAGAAAACCCGCGTCGCCGTTCTCAGCCTTGAGCCCCAAGTGGACGTACATGGTCGCATCGCCACCATCATCCAGAATCATGTTGGGAGTACCGCCGCCGTGCCAGTCGAACAGTTTGGCGGTGTAGTCCCAATATTCCTTCAGGCTCTCACCCTTCCAGGCGAATACCGGGGTGCCACCGGCCGCGATCGCCGCAGCAGCGTGGTCTTGTGTCGAGTAGATGTTGCACGACACCCAACGCACGTCGGCGCCAAGAGCCTTCAGAGTCTCGATCAGCACAGCCGTTTGAATGGTCATATGCAGCGAGCCGGCAATGCGCGCGCCCTTCAAAGGCTGCGCTTTGCCATACTCTTTACGAGTTGACATCAGACCGGGCATTTCGGTTTCAGCAATCGCAATTTCCTTGCGCCCAAATTCGGCAAGTTTGATGTCCTTGACGATGTAATCGCCGGCCTTGAGTGACGTCGTCATCTGGGGGTATCCTGGAGCGCTCGAAGCGCATGATTGAGACAGTGAATTGCAGGCGGATGTACGATATGAAAGGCTCAGCATCGCAACCCGCCGACGCCCCGATTGAACGAGGTGGTGTGTCGGTTGTGTCTAGGACAGCAAGGCTTTGGCGAAACTGCGACGGTTCCAAACAAAAAGCCGGTGCAATTGTGCACGCCATCCCTAGGCCTGCCTCCTATAGCCCAAGGACGTCTGCCGCGCAAGGAGGATATAAAGAGATTGTTATGTCTTGATGCGACATGTCGGCTGACGGTTGCCCATGGCTAAACGTTCCATGATCCTATCGGGTGGCAATATTGATCACCCTGCGTTAAAGCCATGACTTGGACAGGGGCCGGGGGTTTGCCATGCTGACAGCATACGACAGTGTTGACGGTAAACTGATCAAACGCACGGCAGCACAGGGGCTGAGCAACGCCCCGATGTGGATTGATCTGCTGAACCCGACCAAGGATGAGGATCTCCTGGTCGAACAGGTCCTGGGTGTGACCATCCCGACACATGAGGAAATGCAGGAAATCGAAGCGTCGAGCCGGATCTATCAGGAGGGCGGCGCACACTACATGACCGCCCTGGTTCTGCACCAGAAGGAGTCGACTCCGGTTGCACTGCCGGCATCGACATCGCGGTTTGCACGTCCTGCAGGCCCAGCCCAGCCGGCGATCCCGGTGACCACAGCAGTCACCTTTGTACTCGCCAAACATTGTCTTGTCACTGTGCGCTATGAAGAGCCGCGCGCGTTCCAGATCTTGCTTGGGCGCAACCATAAAGGCGACAGCCCCGTCAACAGTGCCTGCGGTCTGCTCGTCGGTTTGCTTGAGGCGATCATTGATCGTGAGGCTGATCGCGTGGAGCGCGTCCAGTCGGAAGTCGATAAACTGGGCCACATGATTTTCGATGTTCACAGTGGACAGAAAACCCAAAGTCAAAGCTTTGATGTTGCCTTGAAGCAGATTGGCCGCGAGGGCGAGTTGACGTCCCGCTCGCGGGAATGCCTGCAATCGTTAGAGCGCGTTTTGACTTATCTGACGTTTGCGATGAGTGAGCGCAATGACGACAAAAATTTGCGCGCTCATGTCAAGACCGCTAGCCGCGACGTCGCCGGCCTGAACGACCAGGTCAGCTATCTGTCGGGCAAAGTCTCGTTCCTCTTGGATGCGACCCTGGGCATGATTGGCTTGCAACAGAATGGCATCATCAAGTTCTTCACGGTCGTATCGGTGGCATTGATGCCGCCGACACTGATTGCCTCTATTTATGGCATGAATTTCAAGCACATGCCGGAACTGGAGTGGAGCAACGGATATCCTATGGCGGTTGCGTTGATGGTCGTTTCAGCGGTGGTGCCGTTCATTTACTTCAAGCGCCGGGGCTGGCTGTAACGACTTCACAGTCGTTCAACCAACG
>JAYSUN010000091.1:0-6084 GCA_043719045.1 Hyphomicrobiaceae bacterium
CTGATCCTCGCAGCCCTCAGCGATGGCACCATCCGCTGGCTTCGGGGCAGTGACGGCCGTGAGCTACTGACGCTGTTCATCCACGCCAAGGATAGACGCTGGGTGGCATGGACACCGAAGGGGTACTACATGGCCTCCGCAAAGGGTGATGACCTGATCGGTTGGCATCAGAACCGCGGCTGGGGCAAGTTGGCGGAGTTTACCTTCGCCCATCAACGTCGCGACCAGTTTCACCGCCCAGACATCGTACGCCGCGTCATCGAGCTTGCCGACGAGGACAAGGGCCGCGAGACCACGGGAAAACGAAAGTGAGGCTGCTGGCACTTTTCGTGAGTGCTCTTGCGCGCGCGGGGGTTCCGTGGCAACGCAGGCGCGTTACCGAGGGGCGCCGGCGGTGGGCTGGCTGAGATCGTACATCGCCCGTGCGAGCACCCTTAGAACCTGATCCGGGTCATGCCGGCGAAGGGACGGATCAAGCGGCCACGCAACCGCGCCAACCTTTGGCTCATGACGTCGATCTTATCCTGTCCCGGCCCATCCGCCGGATCGAAAGGTGTGTCATGGCTCTGTCACCAGTCGCTTCAGCCGTTGCAGCTTGCCGCGTTGCCCGGGCCGCGATCGCGGTGATCGCCGCGTATCTCGTGCCGGTCACGGCTGTGCAGGCCCAGTCGAGGACCCAGCTGAATGTCTATTCGACACTGGAGCCGGGCAACATCGCGGAGTTCAAAAGGGGCTTCGAAGCCGAATACCCGGACATCGAGATTATCTGGATCCGTGAATCCACCGGCGTCGTCACAGCGCGCATTTTGGCCCAGGGCGAGAAACAAGAGGGCGATGCCATCTGGGGGCTCGCGGTGACGACAGTCAGCCAGCTTAAAAAGCGCGGCATGCTTGAGCCACATGCACCGAGCAACTTGGCTAACATCCGGCCCTCGTTCCGCGATCCTGCCAACCCGCCGCACTGGGTCGGGATGGAAGCGTGGGTTGCCGCACTCTGTTTCAACACCATCGAAGCCGACAAGTTGAAGCTGGCGAAGCCGGTATCGTGGTTTGATCTGTTGAAGCCTGAATACAAAGGCAAACTCGTGTTCCCAAACCCGGCATCGTCAGGCACTGGCTATTTCCATGTCTCGTCGTTCCTACAGATGTGGGGCGAAGCCAAAGGCTGGGCGTTCATGGATGAACTGCACAAGAACGTCGCCATCTATGAGCACGGCGGCACCAAACCCTGCCGCATGGCGGCGGCTGGCGAATTCCCAATCGGCATCTCGTACGAACTGGCGGGCGCCGAGCTGAAGACCAAGGGCGCACCGATCGACGTGTTGCTTATGCAGGAGGGCGGCGGCTGGGACATGGATACGGCCGCGATCTTGAAAGGCACCAAGAAACTCGACGCGACGCGCAAGTTGATGGACTTTGCCGCGAGCCGCGCGGCCAACGAGTTATATGCCAAGTTCGTCTCGCAGGTGGCCATGGAAGGCATTTCGAAACCGATCCCGAACTATCCGGAAGGTGTCGCCAAATCGATGATCAAGAACGATCTCGACTGGGCCGCCGACAATCGTGACCGCATTATTGTCGAGTGGACCAAACGCTACTCCAGACCTCAGTAACCGGGCTGTCACTGGCACGGCATTGGGCAACAACTGCCCTGCGGTTCCGCCGACTCAGCAATGCAACAGCGGCGGAACCATTTGCTGCTGTTGTCATTGACAGAGACCCGCGCACTTGAAAGCGTGACTGTGACAAGAAGATGTTTTGGGGAGACGCAACGTGGCTCAGCTAACGCGGCATTTGGCTATTGTAGCCCTCAGCCTTGGCATGGCGCTCTCAGCCACCGAGGCGGCCACAGCCCAACGAGCGGCCGCGGGAGCGACCGGACCAAAGGATCTCAGTAAAGTTGCGAAGGCTGAAGATCTCGGATTTTCAACGGAACGCTTGAAGCGCATTACGGCAGCACTCGAAGCCGACGTGAAGGCGGGGATCATCCCCGGCGCGCAGATCCTGATCGGTCGCCGGGGTCGCCTCGTGCATTTCGACAGCGTCGGCCAACTCAATCCGGAAACCAAGGCGCCGATGCTGAAGGACGGCATTTTCCGGATCTACTCAATGACCAAACCGATCACGTCGGTGGCAACGATGATGCTGGTCGAGGAAGGCCGCATCTCTCTGTCTGATCCGGTCGCCAAATACATTCCCGAGTTTGCCAACGTGAAGGTCGGGGTCGAGAAAGCCGGCGCCGACGGCAAGCCGACCATGGAGCTTGCACCGCCACGGCGAGCGATGACGGTGCAAGATCTGTTGCGCCATACGTCGGGCCTGACCTACGGCTTCTTCGGCACAGGTGTCGTCAAGCAAGCCTATCTCGACAGCAAGGGCATCTTCGGCGCCGATCTCAACAACGCGGACTTCTCGAAGGCCCTCGCGACGTTGCCGCTGATGCATCAGCCCGGCAGCAACTGGGAATACAGCCAGTCCACGGATGTGCTGGGGCGGGTGGTCGAAGTCGCGTCTGGCAAAACGCTTTATGCCTTTATGAAAGAGCGAATTCTCGATCCACTGGGCATGACGGACACCAGTTTTTACGTAGCCGATGCGGCGAAGTTCGCGCGCATTGCTGAACCCTTCAAAGATGACCGCAGCTTTGGCGTCAACGCCAATATGTCCGATCCCAGGCTCGCCGTGAAATACGAGTCTGGCGGCGGCGGCATGGTCTCGACGGCGATGGACTACGCGCGGTTCCTGCAAATGCTGCTCAACGGTGGCAGTCTCGACGGCAAACGCTATCTATCTCCCGCGACGATCAAGTACATGACATCGGATCACACCGCAGGCATCGGCCTCGGCTCCGCATATCTGCCGGGGGATGGCTACGGTTTCGGACTTGGCTTCCAGGTCCGGCGCGACGATGGCATGGCACCGATCGCGGGAACGGCAGGCGATTACTCGTGGGGTGGCGCTGGCGGGACGGCGTTTTGGGTCGATCCGAAGCGCGACCTGTATGTCGTCTTCATGTTGCAGTCACCCAAGCAACGTGTCATCTGGCGCAACAAACTGCGCAACATGGTTTATGCGGCCATTGAAAAATGAAGCCGCGGCAATAGCCAGTGTCAGCTTTCGCCAGTGTCAGGTTTTAAAAGTCTTCAGTTGCTGCAACAGGGCCGTCAGATGCATCGCGACTTCGATGCATCCATCCACCATCGGGCGTAAGCCGGCGCGCGCGATCAGCAGCTTGTTGAGCTTTTCCTGTGCCTCGCCGAAACCAAAGAAAACCGCCTCCGGTGCATCGATCTCGCCGTCCTCGATGGCATTGATGGCGTCAAAGCTGTTCTGCGTGGCCAGCACCAGCATGGTTGCGATGTCATTCACCATCTGATGATAGATCGGCCCACCATTGGACTCGACGCGGCCGCTGTTGAGGCCGAGTTTCATTGCGACATGACCGGACGCACCATCAAGACCGAGACTGCGCGCATTGCGTTTGAGGCGCCGCAATATCTCGGCAATGCCAAGGCAGCTGGTTTCCAGGTCCTTGAGAATGACATCAATGCGCCGCTTGACACGGGGCCGGTCGCCCTCTCGGTCCTGCGCCACGAATGCGACGGCTGCGATCGATGCCACAGCACCGAGGGCTGCGACGATTGGCAGG
Organism: Hyphomicrobiaceae bacterium; assembly: GCA_043719045.1. Lineage (GTDB taxonomy): Bacteria > Pseudomonadota > Alphaproteobacteria > Rhizobiales > Hyphomicrobiaceae > JABFRJ01. The sequence continues at coordinate 3,650 of JAYSUN010000091.1, forward strand.
ACCAATGTCAGCGGCTCCGGCGCGGTCCGACCTTCCGCCTGCACGACGGTTGTGTCTTTGACACCACCGGCAATCACAGTCAGCGGCGGTACAGGTTTCGGTGGTGGATTGCGACGTAGGAACGCCATGTGACTTGCCTCCGGGTGCGGAACCCAAATGCGCGTCAGCGGACGCGATGAAGCTTTCAGCTGAAGACTGATTCGGCGGCCTTTTGCACGCGCTTGGTCGGGCTCGCGGCCGGCTTATCCTCAGCTGAATTTCGCGGAGCCAATGGATGCAGGCAGGTAGCCCAGATTGGCAAACCCGTCACCGGCTCGCACCGTCGCCAAACCGGCTCCGGGACCGATGATCGGCAGTGTCGATGTCGGTCTCGCCACTTCGCGTTGGTCACCAAATCTTAACCATCCGCCGGCATCATACTTAACGCGGCGCTAACCATGTGCCGCTTGCCCCAGTTGTACCGCGTCGGGAGTTCCAGACATGTTTAGTGATCGCCGCCAACACGTTCGCCAACCGGTTGGCCTTGAAGGCACTGTTCAGGTGCCGTTGCGTGCGCCCATGGCCGTATTGGTCAGCAACATCTCACCAGACGGCGCCATGGTCGAAGTCGACCGTTTCGAATTCGTGCCCAACTCTTTCAAGCTGACGATCGGTGAATTTGTCACCACCTGCTATGTCCGCCATCGCGATCGGAAATTCATCGGCGTCGAGTTTGCGGCAACCTACGACATGGCCCATGACGCCGCGATCTATGGACACAATGCAGACGCCTGGGGTGGTCAGGGCACAGCCAGTCCGGCTTGGCGTTGAGCTTGAGGCGCGCCGAAACGAGTTGGCCACCGCTGACGGACTCAGCGGTGGCCGATTGTCTTGCAGAGCCCCGAACAGAACGTCGCCGACCTACTTCGCGTGAGCCAGCATCTGCTCGACGTAGTCCCAGTTGATCAGATGGTCGACGAACGCTTCCAGATATTTCGGACGCAGGTTGCGATAGTCGATGTAATAGCTGTGCTCCCAGACATCGCAACCGAGAATCGGTTGGGCTCCATGCATCAACGGATTTTCACCGTTCGGCGTCTTCATGGTCTCAAGCTTACCGCCCTTGACGACGAGCCAGCACCAGCCTGAGCCGAACTGGGTTGTACCGGCTGCGATGAAATCAGCTTTCATTTTGTCATAGCCGCCGTACGCGGTGACCAGGGCTGCGACTTTGCCGGGCATGGTCTTGCCGCCACCGCCATGCTTCATCCAGTTCCAGAAGTGGATGTGGTTGTAGTGCTGGCCGATCTGATTGATCACCGGCTGATCCTTGGCCGCAAATGCATCCTGGCAAATCTGCTCGATGGATTTGCCCTCATACTTGGTCCCAGCACCCGCGAGCGTGTTGCCAGCGGTGACATAAGCATTGTGGTGCTTGTCGTGGTGAAACTCGAGTGTTTCCTTGGACATATAAGGGGCGAGGCTGTCGTACGCATACGGCAGGGGGGGAAGCGTGAAAGCCACGGGGGTACTCCTGAGGTAGGGCTGAAAATGACGCTGTCGGTGGTGTAGTTGAGGTGACGCCACAGGGCAAGCGGATGCTGTCGATTGCCTGCCACCCCAACACCGGGACGTTTCAGCTGAGGGCGTACGTGAGATAGCGGACGGTCTTGCCGTTGGCCAACACCGCACGCCCGACTTCAAAAAATCCGAGCGCTGCATGGAAAGCGTCGGAGCCGGGGTTGGGTGGATCGACATTCACCTCGCAAACAACGCGTTCATGACCCGCAGCTTGGGCGTGGGCGAACACATCCCGATACAGCCGACGCGCCAAACCGTGGCCGCGATGCGCCGCCGCAACGACAATGCGATCGACATAGACAAAACGTTCGTAGCGGGCTTGAAACCACGTAAAGTTTGGGCTGTCGTAAGCGGCACTCTGATCGAAAGCGATCAACAACGCCGCATCGCCGCCAATCGCTGTCGCTCGGAAGGCTTGGCTGAGCAGGTGGGTCAGTTTCGCTGCATCGAGTTCTGAGGTCTCGACTGCGTGGGCATTGTTCAATGCCAGCAATGCTGCACGATCCCGCACGGACGGCAGGCGGATAGCCATGACAACAGTCAAAGACGCTGCCATCATCGATTCTTGCCTGGAACCCACAGCACGTCGGCCTTGCCTTTGTCGTTCACCCAACGGCCCGCCACAAATAGAAAATCAGATAACCGGTTGACGTATTTCATCGCAGCCGGACTGACGATCTCGCGCGGATCTTGAACCAGTTCGACCATGTGCCGCTCGGCACGCCGGATGACGGTGCGGGCAATGTGCAAATGCGCGGCAGCTGGTGATCCACCGGGCAGAATGAACGAGCGCAGCGGTTGCAGTTCGGCGTTCAACTGATCGATCTCGTTTTCAAGCCGCGTGACTTGGGCCTCGACAATCCGCAACGGTTCGT
>JAYSUN010000092.1:0-6070 GCA_043719045.1 Hyphomicrobiaceae bacterium
CATGTCGCGCCAAAATTGAAAGACGTCGCGGCCATTCAGCAATTTTGGCGCGACGGGCCACTAGCTGAAACTGTCGCGGGCAATCAACATCCCAAGTGCCGCTCAATCAGCTTCTACCAGTCCTCAGGCCTGAACGGCTTTTGCACACGGCCAAGACGTGGCGGAACGCCCCCTTCAGCACGAACGCGAGCACGGAACTTTGACGGCGACATGCCAAACCAGAGTTCCCGGCAGGCGCGAGTGAAGCTGGACAATTCGGAGAAACCGACCGCTGCTGCAATGTCCGTCATCGATTGATCCGTGGCGGTCAGGAGCAGTTCAGCTGTCATCCGACGTGTTTCACTCAATTCTTCAGAAAAGGAAGTGCCGGCCTGCTCAAGCAGATACTGGAGTTGGCGCGGCTCGAAACCCAAAGCCTTGGCAGTGGTATCGAGTTCCAAAGGGCCAGTTGTTAACTTCGTAACAAGATCGTCGCGGACTCGTTTTTTGATGCTGGCTGGGCCACTCTGCTGCTGGCGCTGCAAATAGGCTTGAAGCTCGACGTCGGCTGCAAGTTGTGCTGTCCGGTAAAGATTAAAATCGGGAGAATCATGACGTTTGGCGAGTGTCGTCGGATCCAACCACATTCGATTGTGTGCCGAGTCAAAACGCACTCTCGAGCCCAACGTAGCCCGATAGATTTCTGGACACGGCAACTCACGGTGGATCAGTTCGACCTGCATTGGCGTCCAATCCTTACCGGCTATGTGGCGCAACCGTTCAATGACCGCGCCCAGTGTAAAACTGACATACTGTGGCATAGCGGATGTGAACTCGAGCGCGAACAGCCACTCGACATAGCCAACGCCGCCTGGCTCGATCTTGAACGCAATGTGCATCGGCGACACGAAAGCATGGATGTAGTGTACGAGGTCTTCGATGGCTGCCTGCATGTTCGGCGCGTTGGTCAACAAAAAGCCAAGCGAACCCGAACTACCCACAGGGTAGTGAGCCGCAAATTGAAGACCGAAACACGGGCGACCGGACAGGATCGCTGCACGTTCCAACACACGGCTGACGGGGTCCAGAGGGATATAAATATCATTGGACTTGACCTGCTGAGGATCGAGACCGTGCTCCAGCATCAGTGCCCCGACATCAACCGGCAGCTTCTCTCGCGCGACAAACTGCACCAAGCCGTCGAACACGCTCGATCGGATCACCGGCACCTGGCTGCGCATGGCCGTCTGTCCTAGTGCTGCCGATAAGGTGGAAAACTGACATTCCGAAACAAGCGACAATCCTCGCGACAAAAGTCTAGCCCGTATACGGTAAAAATCCCAGTGAATTGTCTGCCGGGACAATTCAACGGCACCCCAAGTCAAGTCGAACCAAAACGTTTTCGGTATAGTACGACCAATGAAAACGACAGGCGCTGAGCGGCGGTGCCGATCCCAACCCAATGTGCCCGAAAGTTGCCACGATCAGCCGAGTGGCCAGTTCGGATGAACAGCTTCAGGAGACCAGACATGAAGACCGGTTTTAACTCGACCCACCTTGAAGATTCCGTCTTGCACTTGTTGCACCGGAGCGGCCAGCAGGCCGAAGTCTTGTTCATGCGTCAGAACAACAACGAAGATATGACACCACGCCAGTATGCGGTGCTGCTTACGGTCGAAGCCAACGAGGACATTTCCCAGACAGGTTTGGTCGATGCCACTGGGATCGACCGGTCAACGCTCGCCGACGTCGTTCGCCGTTTGACCAGCCGCGGCTGGCTGTCGCGCAAACGGACGCGCCAGGATGCACGCATGTATGCTGTGAAACTGACCGCGAAAGGGAAGGCAGCTTTGGATCAAGGCCGCCCGGCAGCAAAACGAGCAGACGAAATCGTTCTAGCAGGTTTGAATGCTCGCCAGCGCCAGGAGTTCCTTTCGGCGCTCGCAACAGTCGTCAAGAGCTTGGATTCGCTAACTGCGGGCAAGGACCCGAAATTTGCTAAGGCTGCTTGATTTCCCAAGCGTTCCAGCATCATTCGTGAAATTCGCAAAAGACATTCAGTTCCCGGCGCTGGCATTGGCGTCGGGTTGGGGAGGACGGTTGCGCACCCAGCCGTCCGAACGGGCGATGCTTTGCCATTCTGATCGCATGGGTCCGACCATTTCGCGACCGTGCTCTCGGACCCGCTTCGGGGGAAGTGGACATGGCAAGCTCGGGGACCCTGCGCGGCTGGGTCTGGACTCGGCCGCGCAGGCTGGGACTTTGGCAAATTTCTCCAGCCTCAGCTGGCCAAAATAGAGTGGGAACAACTTGGGGCGAATCTTTGGGTTCCGGGAAACCTTGGAGATACGGGGATGTCGGGGGACATGCGCTGGTTCGGGCCATCGTCGGTGGCCTGGACAATGACTTGGAGGGCAGAAAGCCTGTCTGCATTGGGGGAGCGCGGGCAGGCTTTCTGCATGATCCGGGGATCGTTGCCCTCATTCGCAACACATTCGGCATTATCGCCCCGGACTTGTATAGTCAGGCAATCATCGAGTCGCGCAAACCTTCGAGAAATCGCTTGCAGACGGGGAACTGCCCCTTGGCCTTGCAGCATCGAGACAACGGAACCGCATGCAACTGGATGTCGCTGAGCTTCGCGCCTTCTACGCGACACCGCTAGGTGGTGTTGCACGAAGACTGTTGGCCCAGCGAATCCGCACGCATTGGCGCCGCGAAGCAGGACTTGTGGTCATAGGCGTTGGCTACGCCACACCATATCTTGGATCTTTTCGCGGCGAAGCCTTGCGCCTAGGTGCGCTGATGCCGGCCGAGCAAGGCGGTATTCTTTGGCCACTCTCGGGACCTGTACGCACCGTGATGGTCGATGAAGAGCGGCTCCCGCTGCCCGACAACTCAGTCGATCGGCTTTTGATGGTCCATTGCCTGGAAACGTCTGGTGGCCACGCTCGTGCGCTTCTGCGGGAGATGTGGCGTGTGCTGACCCCTGGCGGGAGGCTTTTGATTATCGTGCCCAACCGCCGTGGTATATGGGCGCGCCGTGACGCAACTCCATTCGGCCATGGTCAACCGTACAGTCGCGCCCAATTGGAGCGCTTGCTGAACGACGCTCTTTTTACACCGGTGGCTTGGGACAATGCGTTGCACGTGCCGCCCATTGACAAGCGCTTCGTCATCCGTTGGAGCGGAGCATTTGAGAGCTTGGGCGGCCGACTGTGGCCGTTGTTCTCGGGTGTCTTGATCGTCGAAGCCCGCAAGGAAGTTGTGGCACCGCTCACGCAAGTCAACACGGTTCGGCAGCTGAAGCCCGCCAAGATTGCTGAGGCGCACGCAGCCAAACGCGAAGACGCTCTGTCGTGAATGTCACTTGCCAGCCGCCCTGGCCATACAGTCTACTTCACGCAGCAATATCAGCGAGTGTCTCGTTGGAGCAGCCCTTCACTCGACCGGCGTGACCTCGTAACCCATTTCCCGGAACATATTAACGAGACCGGATTTGCCGGAGAGATGCAGTGCGCCGACAGACATGAAGATACCGCCACGCTCGACATGCATGTAAATGCGGTCGACCATTCGCCTGTTGCGAGCCGTCAGCATGTGCTCCTTGTACGCCTCAAACACTTTTTCATCAATGCCGGCCTGCTTTGCCAGCGCAACCTGCAGCGGCCAGATGGCACCAAAATCACGCGCCAGATAAAGCTGCAACAACGTTTCGGTCAGATCATGCATACGATCGGCATTGGCGAGTTGAGCTTTGAGCAATGCGACCTGATCGGACTGCGGTACGGCCGCCATAGCCTGCAATTGCAGCTCGAGAGTCTCAATCCCCACAGTGCCGACGCCGCGCATTTCAGCAAGCCGAGCGATCTCGCCGTCCAGAGGGAGTTTGCCATTGCCGGTGATCCGCGACCGATCGCAGTCCATGGTCGCATACATGGCCAGGGCGACCCAAGGCTGAACACGTCCCAGCTGCTCCGGTGGCAGACCCGTTTTGGCGAGTACGACATCCGCGCGCTTGTACTCGTTAGCGGTCAACAGCTTGTCCAGCCGATCCGTCCCAGGCAATAGCAGAAGTCCTGCGCTGCCTAACGTCGTCATCGCCTCGGTTAAACGACTCTGCGTGAGATCTTCGACCTCGACCCCAACGATGCGCGCGCTGTCAAACGCCTCTTTGGCAGCAGCGGGCAGAAATTGCACGCGATCATCAGTGACGTGGATGGTGCCGAACAGATAAGACGGCCCGCGTTGAGGGAACTCCTTGTGCTCGATCTTCCAGAGCACGTGCTTGGCGTTTTCTTCCGCATCGGCCGACTTACGGATCTCGGCGTAGACATTCGGTTGTTTGACTTTAATCTCTTCGAGAACATTGCTGCCGGGCTTGCAGCCCAACCCTTGTGCCGCAACTGGCGCCGCCATCAGGCTCAGGGTCACAAAGCAGATACCGAAAGCTGAAATTGAAAAACGTTTTGACACAGGCAGATCTCCAGCGAACGAGGAACAGATTTCAGACAGCACTGCGTGGGTGCGCAGCGTCGTAAACGGCAAGTAGTCGGTCGCGATCGACCTCGGTATAGATTTGTGTCGTCGAAAGGCTGGCATGACCCAGCAACTCCTGAATCTGTCGGAGATCGCCACCGGCAGACAAAAGATGCGTCGCGAAAGAGTGGCGGAGCGCATGGGGTGTCGCGGTTTCGGGCAGACCTATCTGATCGCGCAGGCGCTCCATGACGAGGCGCACGAGCCGACTATCCAGTGGTCCACCTTTGGCTCCCCGGAACATCGGTTCATCGCGAACCAGCGGGTACGGACAGAGCTGCAGATATCGCGCAATGGCGTCTTGAGTGACCGGAAGGATCGGAACGAGACGGGTCTTTTCTCCCTTGCCGGTGACGCGAAGTGACTCGCGTCCCGCAATTGGCGCGTCTTTCAACGCAATGGAAAGTGCCTCGGAAACACGGAGCCCGGAGCCATAAAGCAGAAGTAAGACCGCCGTATCGCGCGCGATAATCCAATCAAGTTCAACAGCAACGCCACCATCGACAACGCTGCGAGCGGCTTGAATCGTCAGTGGCTTCGGGATTGAGTGACCAACTTTAGGTGTTGCAACGGAACGAGCACTGCGATTTTTCAGGAGTTCCGACGCCTCCAGCCAACGAAAAAAAGTACGTAAGGCCGACAACGACCGGGCCAACGAGCGGTTTTCAAGGCCGGCCTTGCGGCGATGCGCCAGAAACCCACGAATGGTTTTGACCGAGATGGCTTGGATATCGGTCGCGGCAATGGGGTGCGCCAACGAGTTGTGCAGCCATTCCATAAACTGCCGGAGGTCCCGGGCATATGCTGTCAGAGTCAGATCGGCGAGGGCCCGCTCGTGTTGGAGATGCTCAAAATAGGTGCGCACGATGGCTGCAAAATCAGGCGCAAGCAGCACATCACCAACCGAAGGCCAGCGACGATCGGTATCCGCAGATTGGGTCTTGGTCGCGATCATCAGCACGATCGACAGCGCCTCACAAAGCATTCTCCCGGCGAATCGAAATCGCACCGCTATCATCTTACGGAAATGTTAAGGCTTTCCTACGGACGACCGCCTTGCAGCAGCAAAGACTGGCAGCAGCAAAGACTGGCAACTTCATGGAATTCGACTAAGAATGCACTACAGGGCTTGCTGATTGCGCGAGGAATGCTGAGCGTCTGATGATCAACCACACGACACAGCGCGTCAGCCTCGTTACCCGGTTGCGCGACCCGGCGTTCGCAGCCGTCGTAGCTCTCGGATTTACACAGATTATCAGTTGGGGAACGACTCTCTATGCGCTTGGCGTGCTCGGCGTTCCGATCGCTAGAGACACAGGCTGGAGTCAAGGCCTTGTGTTTGGCGGGTTGACCGTCGGCTTGTTGGTGTCGAGTTTCGTGTCGCAGCGGATTGGCCGGTTGATTGATCAATACGGCGCAAGACTCATCATGAGCCTCGGGACCTTACTCACCGTCCTCGGACTAACAGCCTTGGCGCTGGCTCAGTCACAGCTGGCATATCTTGCTGCTTGGGCACTGCTTGGGTTGGCCATGCGCATGACGCTGTACGACG
>JAYSUN010000093.1:0-18868 GCA_043719045.1 Hyphomicrobiaceae bacterium
TTTCTGTGAACATATCGGCCGTGTCGATATCGCCGAAGGCGGTCGCGAGTCCGATGGCCTCCCGCGTGGATTGGCCGAAGGCTGCCAGGGCGGACGCGACGGCGAATACGTGACTACTCTCATCGGCAATGCCGAGGTCGTAGGGTACGAGGAATGATTGTTCCGCAGCAACCTGGATCGTGCCGTGAGCGGTGCCGCCTAGTCCGCCAGCGCGTTCAGCCAGCATGTCGGAGTAACCTTCGATGGTCTCCGACACCTTATCGAACAACTCGTGAATGGCGATGAAACCAAGTCCGCGTACATTCCAGTGTGCCTGCTTCGCCTGCGCATGCAAATCGATTGCCGCCGCCAGATGTTTGTTCAACAGTTCGATTGATTGAGCGCGAATGGGCTCAGCGAGGGTGTTATGGGTCGCATGCATCGTAGGAACTCCGGTCGTGAGCAATGTCGAAGTGAGATCGCGTAGGTCCCGTGATCGACCTCGCGAAAGCTTCGCAAGATCAGATCACGGGACACATTGCGGCATGCGTGCACGCCACAATGCTCTCTCGGCACTCAGGGTTTGGCCCGTTGCGCTTTGAACTTGCGCCGGCGTTACTTCTTGACGGTCGGCAGTGCCTTGGCTTGGTCGGCCGTCACCATCAGAACGACGCGATCCGTGCCCATTTTAAACTGAGCTGGCATCAGGCGAATGCGCGTTTCACCCATGCCGAGAAAGCCGCCAATGTCGGCATGCATCTCAGTGACATTACCTGAGCTGTCGCGTGCGAAAGCCGCGATCTCACCGATTTTCTTGTCGTCGCTGCTGTAGACAGCCTTGTCGATCCAGGCTTTGGCCTGTGCGTCGGTCAGGTTGAGCGTCGTCGGTCCTGTCGTTGTCGACGGTGCAGTTGCCGCAGGCGGCATTGTGGTGGGCGCCGTCTGTGCGGGCACGAGTGCGGGGCTGACCGGTTCTGGAAGGTCCTTCGGGCTGAAGCCCGGGGTAGCCTTCGGTGCGACGGTCGTCTGGGCGACGGCTGCAGGCCCAGCAAGCTGAGTGACTGCAGCTAGGGCGAGAGCGATGGCGATGGCGGGAGATTTGATCATGTTATGGGTCCATTTCTTGACGATGTTGAAGAACGGGAGGCTGCATCGGTTTACGTTTTGGCGTGCGCTGTGCTTTTGCTGTGCGCGTCGGCGGATTGCTTCTGAGCTGAATCGCAGCAACCTTTTGCTTCCGTGGACTTCTCGACGGCAGCGGAATGATTGCCTTTGTCATGCAGATTAGCGGCGGCCTTGTGGGCCTTGGCGGCGGCTTCGTGATGTTCGGCGGCTTTAGTATGTGTTCCGACGGGCATGGGAGGCTCCTGTGGTACTTGGGGTGAAAGAGGCGACCTCGGTTCGGGGGGATATGATCCGGGGTCGCTGCATTGGTTGCAAACCGCTAGCGGAAGCCGGTGCTGCCCTCCGGTAGGAGGAGAGAGACACCACCAATGATGCTGGCCGGGAGGGAAGGGCATCAGCGAGCACTGTCTTCTAGGCGGATGACGCATGGTCACGACAGACTCGGAAACTACTCAGATTGTTTGCTGTTTGTTTGGAGAGGCGAGCGAATTATTGCCGGGTCGGCAGAGAAGCGTGCTACTCGTTGGCTGGGGTGTTCTCTGTGAGGCTGCGTAAAATGCCGACAAAACACCGTGAGACACATCCAGCAGCTGAAGTCTGTCCGCTCATTCCGGCCTTGGACGAGCGAGCGCGGCGAGCCTCGGCCGACGCCTCAGGCGGCGGGCCGAGCGCGCAGGATCATGAGCAAACTCGGGTCGAAAGCGCCTGCCATCAGTTACGTCAGCCGCTGCAATCGCTTGTTCTGTTGCATGCGCTTCTTGCGCGCTCGGTAGAAGGGTCTGGGCCGTTGAAGCTGCTTGCGCGGATAAACGCAGCCTTGGACGCGATGACCGCCGTTGTAGCAGGGCTGGCAGAAGCGGAAGTGCCCGCTTTACCAGCGCCCACCGTTAATCCCGCGCCTGCCTCAGCTTTCGTGGTGTCTTCGCAGCCGTCGTCCGAACTCCCACAGGTCGCGCCTGCGGCAGCGGGGATCACCGTGTTCGTTGTCGATGACGATGCCGCCGTACGTGACGCCATTGCCAGTGTTCTTGAGGCAGAAGGATTTGTCGTGCTGCCATTTGAGTCTTGCGAGGCGTTTCTGGCGCACAGCGATCGCGGCGCCGATAGCTGCGTGTTGGTCGATGCCTATCTGCCGGGCATGAGCGGGTTGGCGCTGTTGCAAAAACTCCAAAGCACCAGCTCTGGGCCACCTGCCATCATGATCACCGGAAACAGCGACGTACCGATGGCCGTGCAGGCAATGAAAGCTGGTGCCGTTGATTTTATCGAAAAGCCTGTGGGACGTATCGAATTGCTGGAATGCATCAACCGCGCCGTAGAGCATTCGCGCGATCAGCAACAATTGGTGAGTTGGCGCCGCGATGCGGCGACGCAGGTTGCGGGGCTGACATCACGCCAACGCGAGGTCATGGATATGGTCCTTGCGGGCCACCCGAGCAAGAACATTGCAGCTGACCTGGGGATCAGCCAGCGCACCGTCGAAAATCACCGTGCCTCGATCATGAAGCGCACGGGTGCCAAATCATTGCCGGCGTTGGCACGGCTTGCCGTTGCGGGTGACATCGGTCAAAGATCTGTGGGAGACTGAGGCTGCGTCTCTGACAGGGCCTGAGAGCGGTGTAGGTAGAATCCGAGGCTCCATGTGTCTCGGCCGCAATGCTTTCCTTGGCTGACCGCCAAAGAGGAACAGCTCATGTCCACGATCCACTCCGACAAATCCTTCATCGTCGTTGCAGACGGCGCTGGCGCTCGCTTTTTTCGCATCCCCGGACACGACGCCAAATTGTCCCTGGTTGCCGAAGGATTTCTTCACCCGACGCATCTCGAAAGCGAGGGGCCATCTGGCAAAGGCCCACCAGAGCGGTCGCGACAGGAAAACGATGAAGCGACTTTCGCCAAGCAGTTGGCTCACGAACTCTACCGGCGTGCGCACAACAACGAATTCAAGTCGCTGATCCTGATCGCGGATCCGCAGACCCTCGGCCAGTTGCGGCCACTCCTGCATAAGGAAGTCGTGTCACGCGTGACACGCGAGATCGCCAAAACCCTGACCAAGGCATCATACGAGGATATCCTCAAGGTCATCGACGCTTGATCAAGATGACTTGTCGCGCCCTGAGTAGAATCCGAGCCTACACAACGCAGGGCCCATTGTTTTAGGGTTTGATCGTTGGCCCGCGCTCACCCGCCCAAGCCAACCACCGCGGAACCGATATACCCGTGGCCGACGTCATCGGTGCCACATGCGCACCCGTTCATTGTTCGGAAAACACCATGTCCCATCTGCGCACCGAGGCGCCTCAGAACCATCATGTCTCCGTCACGTATGGAGATGGTTTTCACGCCTTCAAGCTTACGCGGGGCACGACGCTCGGCGAACTCGCCGTCCGCGTCGGCGGCCTGAATACACTGCACGACGGCGCGCCCCTGACGATCGAAATCGTGGTCGAACGACCGCTATCCAAAGCGGCGCCGACGCATACGGGTAGCATCATTTCACACTGACACTGCAACCAGGACCTCCATCATGGACAAAGATCGCATCAAAGGCGCCGCTCAGAAGATCAAGGGCAGCATCGAAAAAACTGTTGGCCGGCTGACGGGCAACAAGAAGCTCGAGCGGGACGGCAAGGTCGACAACGCTATCGGTTCCGCCCGCGAAGGCGTTGGCAAAGCCAAGGACGCCGTACGCGATGCGGTCAAAGATCGGTCGAAGTAAGCGACGCCTCTCATTCAGCAGATCCGTCATCAAAGGCCGAGCACGATGCAAACCTTTAGCAAAGTTTACGACAATTATGACCAAGCCGAAAACACAGTCGCGGACCTTGTGCGATCGGGAATCGCATCCCAAGACATCAGTGTCGTCGCCAATCAATTCGTCAGTGAAGAACCCGACGGGATGTCAGCAACTGTCGTGGGTGCAGGGGTTGGGGCCGCAGTCGGTGGGAGCATCGGGCTGATGGTCAGTCTCGGCATGTTCACTATTCCTGGATTTGGATCGGTTGTTGCCGCAAGCTGGCTTGCCGCAACAGCTGCAGGCCTCGCGGTCGGTTCGGTGACGGGCGGACTCATCGGCGCGCTGGTCGAGGCCGGGACATCTGAAAGTGACGCGAATGTCTACTCCGAGATCCTCCGCCGCGGCGGCACACTCGTGACGGTCAAGACAAGCAGAACAACGGATCAGATCCGGCCAATTCTCGATCGTCATTCGCCCATTGATCCGATCCTGCGCCGCCGGAAATACGAGCAGGGCGGTTGGAACGAGTTTGATGCGGCCGCGCCGGCTTATCAACCGAACGAGACCGACATCGAACGGATGCGCCGCCGCCGCACGTAGGCGCGCTGCCTATTTGTTGCAGGCAGCGCCCGCCCCACAGTTCAATTCAATTCAAGGAGTACCCAATGACTGTTCGTCGCCACTTGGCCGTATCTGTCGTCGCCGCAGCAGCGCTCCTGACATCCGGTGTCACATCTGTGCCCACCATAGGTGTCACGGCCAAAGCGCAGCAAACGGAGGGCAAAGCATCCGGAGGTGCCAATCGCGCCGACCCGCCGGGGAAAGCTGGTCCACCGTCGCGCGCCAGTCCGCCGACCGTCGACCGCGCGCCGGCACGAATTCCGAGTGCGACGGTGGACCCGTCGAGCCAACAACGAACCATCCGGCGCGAGGGCGCAGGCACACCGAACCGTGTGGTCATCCGTGACAGTGATCGTCGACGCGGTGACGGTTGGCGCGGTGACGGTTGGCGCGGTGACGAAGACGGACGCCGCGGTGACGGAGATCGCCGCCGTGGCACGCGCTACGTCTGGGGCCCCGGCCTGGCGTTCTATTTCTATGACGGCTTCTATCACGGCGATTGCTCGTGGCTGCGTCGCAAAGCGCGCGAAACCGGCAGCAGCTATTGGCGTAAGCGTTATGCGCAGTGTCGCGATGAATGACGTCGCGCTCGAACCGAAAGACACACTATGTCCAATCCCAGATCGTTTCTCGCCTTAACCTTCGCATTTGGAGCATTTTCCATGGCCATCATGTCCAACTCGAGCGCGCAGACACCGCCTCAGCCTTCACCCTCGACAATCGAGTTCGTCACCGCGCAGCCGGCGAATCAATCGTTGGCCCGCGTTTTCCTCGGCGCCACAGTGACAAATCCAGAAGGGCAGACAGTCGGCGACATCAACGATCTGATGTTCGATAAAACTGGCAACATCAGCACCGTTGTCATCGGTGTCGGCGGCTTCCTCGGTTTGGGTGAGAAAATCATCGCCGTGCCGTTCACCGCATTGACAATGGGTTCAAGCACTGATGGTGCGCGCACGATCACGCTCAAAGCCAGCAAGGACGCCCTGAAACTCGCGCCGACGTTCACTGCGACCGAAAAAACGACCATGGACGCCGTTCGCGACAAGGCCGTCGATCTCGGCCACAAGACCGCAGACAAAGCCAACGAACTCAAGGATCAGGCCGCCAAGAAGATTGAAGACATGACCAAGGGGCAGCCGCTCAAGAAGTAACTCCCAGTCTGCAAGTTAGGCCAATCTGTTCGCAATCTCTAACAATCAAAGGAACACATCATGCAACTCGAACCGCTTCTCATCCTTCTGCTCATCGGTGGCGTCGCAGGCTTTCTCGCCGGGCTGATTGTCAAAGGTTACGGTTACGGCATCGTCGGCAACATCGTCGTCGGCATCGTCGGTGCTTTCGTCGGTGGTTGGCTGTTGCCGCGGCTCGGTCTTTACACGGGTGGTGACATCATCGGCCAGATCATCGCAGCCACCCTCGGCGCAGTCGCACTGCTCGTCGTCATTGGTCTGGTGCGGCGAGTGGCATAAGCCGCAAGGGACTGACCGAGTTGGTGTCACCGTTTGACGGTGACGCCAATCAGCTGTTTAAATCCAACACAGGTGAGTCCTTTGCCAATTGACGAAGACGAACAACTTCGGATGGTTGCGGCGCTGCAACGTCAGCAGAAGGAGCTGAAGTTCGGTTTGTCCGTTGCGGGCCTCGGCGTCTGCACGATCGACTACACCACCGACAGCATCACCATGGATGAAACGGCTGCGAGTTTGTTCGCGCTTCCACCGGCAACGGCTCTGCCACGCAAACAGGTTCACGCGCGATTTCATTTCGATTGCGCACCGAAGGTCGCGGAGTTGCTCAAAGCGGCTCTTGACCCCGCTGGAAATGGCGCGATGACGGTCGAGTTTCGTGTCGCAAGGCCGGATGGCACCGAAGTCTGGGTGCTCGCACGTGAGCAGGTCGAGTTCGCCGCTGCGGCGCCGGGCGGCGCAATGCGAGCCACAACCGGCCTGTTTGCCGTTCGTGACATCTCGGATCGCAAGGCCGCCGAGGATCGATTGCGCATTTCTGAGATCAGATATCGCCGCTTGTTCGAGGCAGCACACGATGGCGTGCTGCTGCTCGATCCGGTAACGGCAAAGATCGTGGACGCAAACCCCTTCATGACGCGCTTGCTCGGCTATCCGCACGATCAACTGGTGGGCAAGGAACTTTACGAAATCGGCCTACTCAAGGATCGCGCCATGAGTCAGGACATGTTCCAAAAGCTGAAGGTCGATCATCACGTGCGCTACGAGGACCTGCCGCTTGAAAGCGATACCGGTCGACACCGGGAGGTGGAGGTGGTCGCCAATCTCTATGACGAGAATGGTAGCGCCATCATCCAATGCAATATTCGCGATATCACCGATCGGAAGCTGGCCGAAGCCGTGGCCTTGCAGAACGCGCGGCTGTTCTCGACGTTGATCGAGCAGGCACCGAGTGGGGTCTATGTCATAGATGCAGCGTTTCGCGTGCTTCAGGTCAACCGTCTGGCGGTGCCTGTGTTCGCGTCGGTCAGCCCGTTGCATGGTCGCGATTTCAACGAGGTTCTGGACATCGTCTGGGGGCCGGAGGTCGGTGCGCAACTGGCTCAGATCTTCAAGCATACGCTCGCAACCGGCGAGCGGTATACGGCGGCGGCGTACACAGCTGTTCGAGCCGACATCAGGGTCGAGCAAACCTATGAGTGGTGGGTACAGCGGGTCACGTTGGCGGACGGCAGCTATGGGGTTGTCTGCTATTTCAACGACATCACCTTGCGCAAACACGCCGACGACGTGAACGCCGAGCGAGAAGCGCACGTGCGGAGCATTCTCGACAATACCCAGTCCTTTATCGGTCTTCTCGCTGTCGATGGCACTTTGCTCGAAGCCAACACGCCGGCGCTCACAGCGGCCGGGATCACGCGCGACAGCGTCGTTGGTCGGAAAATCTGGGACACGGGATGGTGGTCGGAGAACGCGGCCGAGACTGCGCGACTGAAGGACGCTGTTGCACGCTCTGCCGCGGGCAAAGTTGTGCGCTATGACATGGTGGTCGACATCGCGCGCGATATCCATATGGACATCGATTTCATGCTTGCACCGGTGCGCGATGCCAGCGGCACCGTGACCCTGCTCGTGCCATCGGGACTCGACATCACGGAACGCAAGCAGTCGCTTCGTCAGATTCAGTTGCTGATGGGTGAGGTGAACCATCGCGCCATGAACCTGCTTGGCGTCGTGCAGGCGGTTGCGCGACAAACCGCACGCGACGGAGATCCCGTGACGTTTGTCACTCGGCTGACAGAGCGCATCAGCAGTCTCGCAGCCAGTCAAAATCTGCTTGTGCAAAGCGAATGGAAGGGCGTGGAAGTCATGGAACTCGTGGCCGCGCAACTCGCCCACTACGAAGATCTGTTTGCGACGCGCGTCGTGTTCGATGGCCCGCCGGCACGCCTGAAGCCGGCGGCCGCACAGGGAGTCGGCATGGCGTTGCACGAACTGGCGACAAACGCCGGTAAGTACGGCGCATTTTCAAACGGCGACGGCCGCGTGCGCATTTCATGGGGGTTGACCGCCGACAAGCCGCCGAAGTTCAAAATGCAATGGTTAGAAGAAGGCGGTCCGCCGGTTGTGCCGCCGACGCGAAAAGGCTTCGGCCAGAAGGTGATTGGCCCCATGGTGGAGAGGGCGGTGAAGGGGCACGCAGACATCGAACACCGCCCCGCTGGATTGTTGTGGACGCTCACCGCCGCGGTTGCGGACATCCTGGAAAGGGGGCGCGTCGAGCTGCCCATAGCACATGCACACACGTGAACATGCGCCGCGCATGCGGATTCTCATCATCGAGGATGAGCCGATGATCGCCCTCGATCTACAAGACCTGCTCGAAGATGCCGGGTTCGATGTTGTCGGCGTTGCCGAGCAACTTGATAAAGCAATGGCGCTGATTGTGAGCACGTCGTTCGATGCAGCAATAGTGGACGCGAACCTGGGTGGCGTAAGCTCCAGCCCGGCCGCCGTCGCACTCGCCGACCGCCGCGTGCCATTCATCGTGTTATCAGGCTATTCGTTGAAACAGCAGGAAGCGGCATTCTCAAATGCGGTATTCATCCAGAAGCCGTGCCGGCCCGCGCAATTGATCAACGCGCTCAAAGCCATTCAGCCGCAACACTAAGCATTTTATACCAAAGTAGGATCCGGTTGGGTGCAGAAAATGCGACAAACACAGACTTCAGAGCGCTTCACCCGACCCTTGTCAGGTGGAAAGCGCTCTAGGCGGACCACCGGCGCGGTCACCGGGAGGGCGGAGCCAATTGGGCCAAGATCTTGTCCCACGTTTCAGCATGGACTGCCCGTCTCGGGAGCACCTTGCCCATATTTATCGTCGCTGCCGCTTGGGCTTTCAGAACGCCTTGGTCGACATGATCAAGGTCGAGATATTCCTCACCGTCAGACAGCTGATAGGCATCTTCCGCATTGCTCACGCGCGCGATTTCCTCGCTCGATAGCAATTTTAGAATACTCTCGCGCGCGATGTGCACTGCCCGCTGCGTGTTGGACATAGCGTTAACTCCACTTTGGTTTCTCTTCAGCTCAAATCCGCCCGAGCAGCAACAAGATGACAACGATAATCAGAACTGCGCCGAGCACGCCATTGGCGCCGTGTCCGAAGCCGTATCCGACACCGCCGAACCGGCCACTGAAGCCTCCCAGCAGAAAGATGACCAGCAGAATAATCAATATGGTCGTGAGAGGCATGGCGAACACTCCTGTGACTGCCGATCGAGTGAATAGGCTAGCGGATCTTGATGCTGCTCAGGGAACCCAACAGGCCAAAGGCTTGCAGAAGCCAGAGCACGACCACGATCACGACGACTCCATTCAGGATCGACTTGATTTTGCCATCCATCGGCAGGTAGTTGTTCACGAGCCAGAGAAGCACACCCACGACGATCAGAACAATAACAACTTGGAGGAGGTCCATGGTTCGTTTCCCTCGACGTTTTTGATCGCGATGCTTCGCGCTGCTGATGCCAACACCGAGATCAGTTTGTCGGATCGAATCGGGATCGCCATTGATCCTGATCAACAGCGTATCGGTCGTCGGCTTGATAACTCTGCAGCGACGCAATTGGGTTTGCAGCATGGAGTGCTTCGGGCGATGTGTGCACCGACTATGACTCAAGTCGCCGGGCGGGCCGTCTGATGTCGGATGGACGCTACTTGCTCGCTGCGCCGACGAATAAGCCGCTTCCCGGGCGGTCCCGCCGTTTTCTGCGGCTTGCGCTTGGCTACTGGGCGGGAGCGACCCGTGCGCAGGCTTGGCTCATTACTTTTGCAATTTCATTCTTTCTTTGTGCCAATCTTGCAGCCGCGATTGCGGTCAATCGATGGAACAAATTCTTCTTTGACGCCTTGGAGCAGAAGGACGCGCAAGCCATCGTTTTCGGTCTGGGTCTCGTCCTAGTCTTGGCGGTGCTATCTGCTGCCGCGTCTGTCGGGCTGATGCATGCGCGCACGCGCCTGCAGTTGCGTTGGAGACAGTGGCTGACGGGTGCACTGATCGGTCGATGGTTAGCCAATCGGCATTTCTATCAGTTGACCATTATCCACTCCGATGCGGAGAATCCTGAAGCGCGGATTGCCGAAGACGGACGGATTGCCATCGAATTGCTGGTCGACTTCGCGCTCGGGGTCCTCAACGCGCTGCTGGCTGCGTTCTCCTTTATCGCCATTCTCTGGGTTGTTGGAGGATCTTTGGTCGTGGGCGGATGGCATGTGCCGGGCTATATGGTATTTGCCTGCATTGTCTATTCATTCATCACGACGTTCATCATGTTTCTGCTCGGCCGACCCTTGGTGCGCCGCGTCGAAGAACGTGCCGCGGGGGAGGCCCAATTGCGTTATGAATTGACGCGCGTGAAAGACAATGCCGAAAATATTGCGCTGATGGCGGGTGACGAGGATGAGCATGCGCGCCTGACAGAAACATTCACCGATCTGATCCAGCGCTGCCTCCGCGCGATCGCGTGGCAGGGGCGCATGATGTGGCTGAGTGGAGGCAATTATGTCTTGGCGCCCGTGGTGCCGTTGATGCTTGGAGCGCCGAAGTATCTTGCTGGCGACATGACGCTTGGATCATTGATGCAGGCTGCTGCCGCCTTCATGCAGGTGCAGGTCGCGCTCAACTGGCTGGCTGATAACGCCATGCGCTTGGCAGATTGGTTTGCGTCGTCACACCGGGTCACGCAGCTGGCTGATGCAATCGACAGATTGGAAGCAAGCCTGGGGCCGGTCGACAACAGCGAAACAATTCATCTTGGCGACAGCCCCGACAGTCGCATTCACCTGCGCCATCTCAATATCGCGCTGCACGATGGCCGTGTGATGATCGATGGAGCCGAGGCCCATGTCTCGCCCGGCGAAAAGGTGCTCGTGAGGGGCGATTCGGGCACCGGCAAGAGCACACTCATTCGCGCCATGGCCGGTCTGTGGCCGTGGGGAAGCGGCGAAATCCTGCGCCCGGCTGGCGCGTCCATCTCGTTCCTGCCGCAGCGGCCGTACTTTCCGCTTGGCACGCTCAGGGCGGCGTTGCTCTATCCGCACCAAGATCTGGACGTGGACGAGGCCAAGGTAAGACAGGCGCTTGTCAGGTGCGGCCTGGAGCATCTCATTTCGCGCCTCGACGAGACGGAGCAGTGGGGCACGCATCTATCTGGTGGCGAGCAGCAGCGCCTCGCGTTTGCGCGCGTCCTGATCAATCCGCCCGACATTCTGATTATGGATGAGCCGACCTCGTCACTCGATGAACTCAGTCAGTTCAAGCTGATGGAATATATGCGCGACCTGCTGGCCAAGACGACGGTCATTCACGCCGGGCACCGACCCGGCCTCGACCGCTTTCATGATCGCGAGATCCAACTGGTGCGCGAACACCGCGGCGGCCCGGCGACAACTCATGAGCGGCGGTACACCGCTTTGGAAATTGCAGCCCGTGCATTGCGAGGGCTGGGGCTCAAGCCTCGCTGACGTCGACCTGGAGAGCAATGCATGCTGGTGACCAATTCCCACAACAGGCTACTGTCGAAATTGCGAGAGTGCAGCGGCAGTGGGGTCGATGCGGTTGTCGAACGCCGGGCACTGCCGCGTGGAGCGATCCTCTCAGAAGCAGGAGACGACTTTTCTCACGTTTACTTTCCTGAGGACTGCGTCTTGTCGTTGCTGTCGGTTCTTGGCGATGGCTCGCACGTCGAAACGGCGACCATAGGCCACGAGGGTGCATTTGGTGCTCTGGCGAGTTTGGGACGGCCGATTTCATCGAGCCGCTGCATGGTCCAGGTGGAGGGTGACGTATCGCGGGTGCCGGTGCCATGGCTGAAGGCCGAGATACTGAGTGAGCCCAAATTGCTCGAACTCTTCGTCCGCTATGCCCAAGCCACAATCTTCCAGATTCAGCAATCAGCGGCGTGCAACGCGAGCCACTCCGTGGAACAGCGATTGGCTCGGTGGTTGCTCGAGATGAGCCACCGCGGCGATACCTCGCGTCTTGAGCTGACACACGAGTTCCTCGCAGGCATGCTCGGTGCGAACCGCGCCACCATTTCGGTTGCCGCGGCAGCATTGCAGGCTACAGGGGGCATTGCTTATCGCCGCGGCGTTCTCGAAGTGACGGACCGCGACGCTTTGGAAGCAGCCTCGTGCGAGTGTCATGAGGCCGTCCTGCAGCATGACGCATTGCTGTATCCCGCGATGACGTGAGGTCCCATCTGTTGTCGATCCGACAGACGCGTCGTCAAGAACCATGCAATCAGGCGGGGTGTGAAGGTATCGGGCCGGGGGGACATCGGCGAGCCGGTTAGGTCGCGCGACCCCGCAGTGGCTGAAGCGGGCGCTCTGATGCTGTGCCTGGTACCTTCACCTTCGCCCCCTCGTCTAAGATGTACGACTGCGACGTGATGGACACTCTGAACATCCAACGGCGCCCATGGCGGACGTCGACGCGTCACGCCACGATCGCACTCATCAAGTCTGTGATCTTGATGGTCGCGAAATTCGAAAACGTATCTGATATTGCATAGGGTAGGATAATCCTGTCGCCGTGACGCATCGCTCCACAGGTGGAGACGACGTTCGGCACGTTAGCCTTCGCGGACCTAACCACGACCCACGCTGGATCGGGGCGCAGGTGCAAGGAATGGCGGTTCAAGAATCGGGACTGTGACAAGACGGTTTCCCCCTGAGCACATTTGCTTTGGAGCGGTGTGGTTGTCCACGTCAGGCGCTGTTTAAGATCCTGGTCTCGGTTGGTCGACCAGGGCCAAGCCTTGGAATGACCGCAATTCGACCAGCCCGAGTAGATAGGATAGAACGGATTCGGCGCCCATATTTGCGTTGGCGCGATCAGGATGCAGGCCATCCAGGCAGCTCCCGGTCCTAAGATCAATCAACGGCACATTCAAGTCGTTGCCGCCGAGAAACCAGGCCAACGCACGCATCGCCTCATCGGGCCATGGTGCCCCACGATCCACACGCGCTGCGGCCAAGCAGGCCGAGATCGTTGCCGCCGCCTCGACGGGCTGCTGGTCGAACGGCGCTGGTCTTTGAAAACGGTTCCCGAAACTTTTCGATCCAACCGGGCGGAAGTATCCCGATGGTGCGGTCTGCAGCGCCGTCAACCAACGCAGGGATTGCATGCCGGCCTCGACATAGCCTGGCTGCTCCAGGGTCAGGCCGGTCTGGATCAGGGCCTGTGGTAATCGCGCATTGTCGTACGCCAGCACATCCTCGAACCAATGCCAATCATCGGGCCACGAACGGGGTCTCGGCGCCATCATCATGGCCTGCAACCGGTCAGCCAACAGGCGGCGCAGGCTGGCTGCGACAGAATCGCCCCCGACTTTGGGGCTGCAGGCATCCAATCCCAGCAGTGTGAAGGCCCAGGCGCGCGGCGAGGAGAAGTGTTCGACCACGGGCAGAGCTGTCGCAAACAGTTGCAACGCCCATTGGCGACGCGACGCATCGATGTCGTCGCGCGCGCATGTGCCCAGTGCCCAGAGTGTTCGCCCGTGACTATCCTCCGAACCCGTGTCCTCGAGCCAGCGCCGGTCATAGCTCATGAAATTTCGGAACCGCCGGTTAACGGGATTCCAGGCGTGCTGAATGAACGCGGCGAAGCGCGCCGTCGTTGCATCAGGCAAGCGCGAATTGCCAGAAATGCCAAGCCCACATGCCAGCAGCAACGCGCGTGCATTGTCGTCGACGCAATACCCATGGGAGCGGTCGGGAACCGAATGAATGGCATGCTGCAGGAGCCCGGTGCTATCGCACATGGAGAGAAAATGATCGGTTTTCAGCGCCGGGATCTCAACGTGTACAGATTTTAATTCATGCTGCTCTGTTGCACTTGCATTCATTGGTCTCACTGCAGTGTTCAATGGCCTCATTTCACTGTTCAATCCGG
Organism: Hyphomicrobiaceae bacterium; assembly: GCA_043719045.1. GTDB lineage: Bacteria > Pseudomonadota > Alphaproteobacteria > Rhizobiales > Hyphomicrobiaceae > JABFRJ01. The sequence goes on from JAYSUN010000093.1 coordinate 13,889, forward strand.
GTGGCGTGGGTGTTCTTCGGATATGCGATCTGCTTGGTTCCGGCTGGAGTGGCGTTCGGATGAACGGCAGGGCGCGACAGCTTCAACGCGCCATCTCGTATCGAGAGCTGAGCGTCTGATTTCCGCACCCGAACTGCAGGTGGCGACCGCCAAGCGGGGTTCTGAATATCCGAGGCCGCTTGTTCAGGACGGGCTGCTTGATCTGCAACTCCGAACGCTTCGAGATAACGCTCGGCGGTTTGCGCCCATGTCATTGATCGGCTGGCCCGATAAGCCCGCTTGCGCATGGCATCTCGGCGACCATCGTTGGTCAGCAGGCTTGTGATCTCTGCGCCGATCGCTTCAGCGTCGCCGAAGGGAACCAGAATTCCGTGGCCATCCACAAGCAGCTCCTTGGCATGCCAGTAAGGCGTCGAGACGACCGCCTTACCTAGTCCGAAACTGTAGGCCAGAGTGCCTGAAGTCATCTGGGCTTCGTTGAGATAAGGCGTCACATAAAGATCGCACATCGAAATGAATTCGAGCAGCTTCGGTTGGTCGACGAACTGGTTGACGAAAACGACTTGGTCAGCGACGCCCAACTGCTGTGCACGCATCGTCAAGCTCTCTCGATAGGCTTCGCCCTGATCACGCACCAGATTAGGATGTGTCGCACCGAGAATGACATAAACGGCATTCGGGCAAGACCTGATAACTTCTGGCATGGCGTCGATCACCGTTTCGATACCTTTGCTCGGCGACAGGAGACCGAACGTCAGGATCACGGTTTTTCCGCCAAAGCCGAGGCTGACCTTAGCGCCGTCTGGTTCGCTGAATGGAAAATCGGGAATACCGTGGGGAATGACTCTGATTTTGCTGGCCGGAACGTCATGGACGGATTGCAGCAGTTCTCGGCCTTTGGCCGCCATGACAATAAGCTTTGCCGAAGCATCGACAATGCTACGCATGACTGCGCGCTGAGCCGGTGTGGGCTGCTGAAGGACCGTATGCAGCGTGGTCACGATCGGCATGTCGAGCCGCGACAGCAGCTCGACAATATGGCCGCCGGCCTCGCCGCCGAAGATGCCATATTCGTGCTGCAGGGAGACGACGTCGAACCTCCGGGAGTTCAAGAACTCGGCGGCCCGAACGTAGTCTGCGATGATGTTGTCGCGAACCTTGAAGCGCACGGGGGCCGGATACTCCTGCACGCCTCCCTGGTCGGTCATGGCGACGACGCAGGTTTCCAGCTCTGGGCGAGCTGTCGCGACCGCTCGATGCAGATCGTGTGTGAAGGTGGCGATGCCGCACCGGCGGGGAAGGTGGTTGCCGATGAAGGCCAAGCGCTGATTCGGTTTCATGGACGGGTACCTCTGCAAGCAACGGACGATCCTGATTGAGCAAGGAATGGCGATAGTTCTGGCTGCGGCGGATCCTGAACGGCCCTGGAAAGGCCAACAGTCAGGCGGTGCAGAAGCTCGACAACCGGTCCGCCAGCGGCCACATAAGCCACGAGGGCGATGACGCCTGCCGCTCCCGCTCCCAGTTCAACCCGATCCGCCTCGACGAACAGGGCGTCGCCCGCTGTGACCGGAAAAGTACCTGCGGTCGCACTTCCAGCGACAATGAGAATCCACGTTTCCTTGATCGCTTGTAGACCCCACAAACTGCCAGGTGGCAGCTCGATCCGTTCGAAAACGAAGTGCGGGTTGTCGACGAGCAAGGAACGCTCGTCAGTGAGCCGGTCCGGCCACAATTGCTGTTCGGCCGGTTCGGTGTCGGCTGCGACCAGTGCTTTCTCAAGGTGAAGTTCGCGGCTTCGGCCGTAGTCGAACAGTCGAAAAGTCGTGTCGCTGCGCTGCTGGATTTCAGCGATCACGAGTCCCGCACCAATGGCATGGATTGTTCCGGCCGGCACGACGATGACATCACCGGCCGCCACACCGCGCCACGCGACATGATCGACGATCGAGCCGTTGTTGATGGCTGCACGCAGCTGCAGCGTGGTCATTGACTGCTTCAGGCCAACACCGACCTTTGCGCCCGGCTTGGCGCTGAGCACGTACCACGCTTCGGACTTGCCGTTCGGCAGTCCCATCGCGTGCGCGGTGTCATCATCAGGATGCACTTGAATGGATAACGGTTGACTTGTCAGCAAAACTTTCAGCAGAAGCGCGGGCGCCGAGCCCGTGCGTTCAGGTCGCTCATAGGAGATTTCTCCAATCGAAACGCCCTCGCTCGTTACTCCGCTCCAAGGCCGCACGTTGGTTACTCCCCAAGGTTTCGGTGCCATGTGTGGGCGGGCAAGCTCGATCGTCATGGTCGCCACCTTGGTTACAGGCGTTGCATGTTACGCGGGGTCCCCGCGTGTCCGGTCCGAATGGTTTAGTTGCGCGCGCAGCAGCCCGACACCCCCGGAAACTACTCAGACCGGCGCGCGGAAGTTTTGACTCTGTCGCTGGTGCCGTCATGCGCCGGTCTTGTCTTGCTTGCGAACCCTGCGATCAACGTGATGCCGGTGATGGAACTGCGCGCTGTCTCACCGTACAAGCGGCCGAGCGTGGCGAAGGCCGTGGCGTACAGGCCGATGCCCATGCCAGCGCCCATCACGATCCAACCGAGCGTCAACATGACAGGGCCATGCGCCATCGCCAGCAGACAGAGACCGGCCGCGAAAATCAAGTTTGACGCAGCGAGGACACCGCGCCCGCCGACAAGATCGATGGTGCGCCCGACGCGAGGTCCGAACAGGCCAGGGATGGCGAGCGAGATGGAGAACGCCGCAAAAATCCACACTGGGGAAACGCCAGTGTCTTTGGCCATGCGGTCGGCGATGATGGCGGGCAGATAGTAGCTCGATGCCCAAGCCAGAGTTTGCGTCGTGCCGAGAGCCGACACGACCTAGAGGCGATTGCGGTCCATCATGTTGTCAGCAACATTTGGCTGACGCCGCCGCTACCGTGACGGGCTGCTTTTCGTGATGGCGTTCGAGGCCGGGCTGCCGCACCCGGATTTGCCGGATGCCTTGGCATCGGCGTCTTGGGCACAGCAAGCAGCGACGTCCTTGGGTGCAGGGCCGCCACAACAGGACGTGGCTTTGGTGGCAAGGAATCCAGCGGGGCCAATGCACACGCCGGTTTCCGGCAGCACGAGTTCGACCCGCCTTGCCGCTGCATGATCGCCGGCGATCTCGGCAACGATGGACCGGACTTGCTCGTACCCGGTCACCGCAAGGAATGTGGGTGCGCGGCCGTAGGCTTTCATGCCGGCGAAATAGAAGCCGTGTTCGGGCATAACCAACTCGCGTGCGCCGTGGGGACGAACGGTGCCGCAGCTGTGCACGTTCGGGTCGATCAGGGGTGCCAATTCCGGCGGGCATTCGAGCGCCGGATCAAGCGCGATACGCAGCTCCCGCAGAAACGACAGATCCGGCCGGAACCCGGTTGCAACGATCAACTCGTCGGCCAGGACATGGCGACCACAGCAGGCCGCCCCCGCGCCGACGCGCAATTTGTCGGACTGCGCCGTCACATGCGTGACGCGGAACTCGGTTTCGACCGTGATGCTGCCGTCACCAACAAGCCGGGCGACGGTCGCCCCCAGTTCGCCGCGCGCAGCCAGCTTGTCGTTGGCGCCACCGCCAAATGCCTTTTCAGGTTTGTCGCCCCGCATCAGCCAGATCAGGCGCATCTTCGGCGAGTCTTCTCTCAGGCGTGCGAGGTCGATCAACGTACCGATGGCCGAATGGCCGGCCCCGAGTACGGCAACGGTCTTGCCGGCGTATCGCTGCCGGTCTTTGCCGAACACATCCGGCATCGCATAGGCGATCCGCGAGGTAACGCGCGCTTCACCGATGGCGTCCAATCCGTTCGCACCCGCAGGGTTCGGTGCGAACCACGTGCCCGACGCATCGATCACGGCGTCGGCGCGCACCGTCTTCGGGCCCGCGCCATTCTGGTATCTGATCTCGAAAGCCGCCGCTTCGCGCCCCTTGGTCTTGACCTTGTCGAAGCCGACGCGGCTGATCTGGGTGACCTGCGCCGACAGGTGAATGTGGTCCTTCAGAGGCGTGCGCGTGGCGAGCGGCGCGAGATAACCGTCGACGAATTCTCCGCCTGTCGGATAGGCGCCAGGGTTCGGCGAGTTCCAACCCGCCGCCCGAAGCAAACGCTCCGCCGCCTTGTCGATATTGTATTCCCACGGCGAGAACATCCGTACATGCGACCACTGACTCACGTCGTGCGCAATGTCCGGACCGCGCTCCAACGCGATCGGCGTCAGGCCGCGCTCCAAAGCGTGTGCTGCGGCAGCAAGTCCGACCGGACCGGCACCTATGATGGCGATTGACTTCTGGGTGGGTTCGGTCATTGCATCCATCTTTCTGGAAAATTCGAATTATTGGGCAAATGGTCAGGCTACTTTGGGCTTGACGGCAGGGGCATCGCAGGCGGTTTCGACGCAGCATTCCTCGACCAGGAAAGCGAGGAGTGACCGCATCACGTCGTAGTTGGCGCGGCATATCAGCGTCGTGGACTGTCGCTCCTGAGCGATCAGACCGACGATCAGCATGGATTTCAAGTGATGCGACAGTGTCGACGGCGCGACATCGAGTTTGCTTTGCAGCTTGCCAACGGGAAGCCCGTTGTCGCCCGCACGCACCAACGCACGGAAGATCTTGAGCCGTGTCGGGTTGCCGAGCGCTTCGAGGCGGGCTGCTGCATCATCGAGCTTCATGACGTCAGGGTGCAAGACCAATTCATCTGTGTCAATGGTATTTCTAGCACAATCGAATTATTGTGAGTTGGTGTTGCTGTCAATTGCGTGCGAACTCAATCACAAAACGAGAGCAACGGCGTAGCCGGTTGAAGGAAACACGGCCACGCCGTACCGCACCCAAACGATGCAACACGGTGCGGGCCCTCATCAAATTGGGACAGCCTGTTTCCGTCCCCACACGATTAGAAGTCCGATTAGCGCAATCGCCGTGAACCCTGCACCCAC
>JAYSUN010000094.1:0-6068 GCA_043719045.1 Hyphomicrobiaceae bacterium
CCCATCTGCTGGCGCGCATACGCACGACGCGGGTCTGACGGCGGTGGGTGGGCTGGATCGGAGCGAAATCGATTCACTTGTTTTGCCGCGCATCCTTAGCAGCGCAGCACCCTGCAGAAGGCCACGCTGCTACCTACGATGACACAACCCGCGGCTATCATAATGTCACGCATATCGGTGCAGTGTTGGCAGACTTGTCGATCCACGGTTCGGCCGCGTGGGATCGCGACGCACTGGTGCTGGCAATCCTGTTTCACGACGCCATTTATGATGGGCGGCGAGTTGACAACGAAACCGCGAGTGCCGCTCTTGCGCGCAACCATCTACGCGACCTCGGCGTCTCTTCGGCGCGCATCGATCGCGTTGAGCACCTGATCTTGGCCACCCGACACCGTGCCGAAGATATTGCCGATGCGGATGCCGACACGGCGCTGTTGCTTGATCTGGATCTGGCAATTCTGGCCGCATCGTCGGACCGTTTTCAGGTCTTCGTCACCGGTGTCCGCCAAGAGTATGCGCACGTGCCCGACGACACTTGGCAGACCGGGCGCGCGCGGGTTCTGAAATCTTTCATCGCACGACGCCAGATCTACACGACGCCCGCCCTCGCAGCATTTTGGGAGGCGGCAGCCCGAGCAAATGTAACGCGTGAACTGGAGTGCCTGGTATCAGCCTGATGTGCAGTTCGGTGGCCGAACCAGGAGACAGACGACCCGCACTTGTTTTGCCGGTCCTGGATGCCCCAAGCCACGGTCAGTGTCGGTCAGGCCCACGGTTCGCCGTTGATCAACCGATCCGCAAACGACTGCGCGGCCGCTTCAAGCAGCCTTTCGCCCTTGGCAGCCGTGGCTTTGCGGGCATCTCCAGCAACTCCGCTCGGCGTCAAAGTCGCAAACGATTTCCAAGTGTGAATCGGGCCGGAAAGTGCGGTCGCCGCCGTCAGGCCCACGGCGCCGTGAGCCTCACCCATTTTGTCGGTCCGGACGCAATCGGGCGCCACGACCAGCATCATCGATGTTTCGGCCTCACATGCGTGCATCACCTGCTTCTGGTCCTCCAGGATGTCGGCATAAGCGCCGGACGCATGCGCGAGGGCATACAGCGTTGACGTTGCAATTGGCGCATCAAGCTCCCTGGTCAAGTCGACGGTCAATGCATTGAGGGCCGAGATGTTGCCGCCATGGCTGTTGACCAAGAGAATTTTTTTGAAACCCGCGCGCAAAATCGAACGACATAGATCGCGCAGCAGCGCATGCCATGTGGTCAGCGACAGCGTGAAAGTACCACCCAGCGACACATGATGCTCGGCAAGGCCCATCCACACCGCCGGGGCGACGACACAAGGCCGATGCCGCGACACCTTTTGGGCGATCCGCTTGCAGCCTTCCGCGCCAAGAAAAGCATCGACGCCGGTGCCCAGATGCGGGCCGTGCTGTTCCGTCGATGCAATCGGCAGCAGGACGATTGCGTCGGCCGCGGCCAGGCTGCGAAGTTCAGCGGCGGTGAGTCGGTTCCACTGCACTTCGGTCATCGCTGGGGGCATGGTCATCTGGGGACTTTCATCGGCGGTAGCAATGTTGCGCCGTCGGACTATCTGTCAGCTCTGAACCCGGCACAAGCTCGTTTCAACCAATGCCGCGCCACTGCCGGTTCAACTGGATGTGGGAGCCGGATGCTGTCGCCGAGAGCCAACACGACTTAAGATGCTCCGCGCAATACCTGAATCGACTTTGCCCCTGCTGTTCAACAACGACCGTCATCCACGCGAACGCAGGCACCCAAGCGAGGTTGCAGCAACCGGCTGTTTGCGTGGGTTAAGCCCCACCCGCTTGCGCGCATCCGAGCGAACGAAGCAGTTCTGGAGATGAGCTCACTGGGCCGAAGGCAGACCGTGTCGCGGTTACTGATCTGAGCGACGCGACCGGAAAATGCGTTGGCTTGACTGGCTTTGAGTGGCGCCGCACGTTACCATGAAGCATCACAGACCCGAAGCGCAATGCATCAATAGGCATCCCCGTGATCGCACGCACCATTGGACGCCTTTTTCTGGTCCCGTTCGCAACGGCTGTGTCGGCGATGGCCTCGGCAACCGTCCTGGTCACGCTTGGGCAAGAACGGCTGACATTGGCGTTGCGGAGTGCAGCCCCAGAGGACGCAGTCCTCGGCCTGCTTGAGTTGATGCTCAAACTCGCGTTTTCAGTGTTCTCGGTGCAGACACTGCTGTTGCCATTGCTGTTGGTGATCGTCGGTGAGGTCGGGCACATCCGGCACGCGGCCTACTACGTGGCCGGCGGCGGACTGGTCTTGGCATTGATCCCACTTGTGGCCCAAATCAGCGGCAGCGGTGCCATTGGTGGAGCGGCCACCATCTGGCCGATTTTTGCAACGGCTGGATTTGCCGGCGGCTTAGTTTATTGGCTGCTGGCGGGTCGGTCGGTCTGATCGATCGTCGCGATTTCAACCACTGCGGCCTCAGCGACGTCCGTCGCCTCCTCCCGCGACCGCGCCTGATCCTTCCGCCTCCGCAGGTTTGCGCGCAACGCCTGCGCCAAGCGCCTTTCGCGCACTGTTCCGACCTTTGGCGAGGGCTTGTCCGCCGTCATCGTTGACTGTCCCTTGTCGTCATGCCCGCTCAGCTCCGATACCACGACGTTCACACGCCCCGCGCGCCGGATCAAGTCGCTGCCTGCAAAACGCGACACGCTCACAAGGAGTATCCCCGCGTGAGCGTGTCTCGAACCGGACGTCAGCAAAGCTGTCGGCAAGCTATCGGGCAGCCATCAATTGCCCGGCAGGATCGCCATGTCCGTGATCTTGCCGGTGAGGCCTGCGATCGGCCCCACAACTTTGGCGGCGCCCGTCGTCAGATCAACCGTGTGCAGCACACCGCCAGTCAACAACCAGCCAGCATTCACGCCCTTGCAATCCGAGTACACGTCAAAGGCAACAGCCCCATCAAGCTTTACGCCGAGCATGCCGATGGTATTGAGAATGCCGTCATTGGGCGGCGCCTGACGGACCAATCCGCCGGTGCCTTGATCGATGTTATAGAGCGCGGTTTCCTTGGTGCCAGCGCAGCTGTTGGAATAGCCGCCCGCCGTGACATTGGGGATCTTGCCTTTGCTGGCGTCGGCCTCGGCATACTTCAGCGAGCCGTCAACCGTGGCTTTGCCGTCATCGACGTTGACGCGCAGGCTGACACCCGTGGACGTCAGAATACGCATGCGATCGGCGACCGGATTGAAGTCGACCGTGATCATCGCGCCAGCTGGCAAGGCTTCGCTCAACTGGCTTTTTTTGTCCCATTTGCCGGTCTTGGCGTCGATCGTGACGATCACGCCCGCCGCGGTCACGCCATAGAGTTTGCCGTCGGATGGGCGCACATCCATGGCCACGATGCTGGCGCCACCGGCGAGATCCGCCGAGCCGACAACTTTCTTCATGTCAGTATCGATCCAAAGCAGGGTTTTGCCGTCCTTCAGTGCTGCAACGGTGGCGGCCTCACCTGCAGCCGATAGGCCTGCGACAGACAAAGCCAGGGTGACTGCGGCGAGGGCGCTGCGTGACAAGAATTTCGATGGCATGTGTATTTCTCCGTGATGAGTGGGCGCTTCACTCGGAAGCTGGCGAAGATACGTTGGCTGGCCACAAAAGTTTCAGGTGCCCTGGGTTTGGTTCAGACACTCGGCTTGGGCGCACATCGACCGCAACTTTGACCCACACCCGATGCCACCCACCCAAAGGTTGACCGGGGTTCACCGAGCAGCCATCAATCTGCCACTGGATTTTGCCGTCCTGTTCGCGTTACACAGTCAGCACGTGTCACTGGTCCGTCGTAATGCCCGTCTAAACGCGGCGAGCGGCAAGACCAGTGCCGTGTGGAGGGCCGAGCCGACGGGGCCGGTCAAAGGGAGTTGGTGAGTACCATGTTAAGACTGACCCTCGCGGGCCTCGGGGCTGTGTGCCTTGCCGCCTTGATCGCTGTCAGCCCGGCGCTGGCACAGAAAACGCCGTTGACCGTTTACACGGCGCTCGAAAACGATCAACTCAAAATCTACAAGGACGAGATCGAGAAAGCCGTCCCCGACGTTGACATCCAATGGGTCCGGGACTCCACCGGTGTGATCACCGCGCGCGTGCTCGCTGAAAAAGCCGCGCCAAAAGCCGATATCGTGTTCGGACTTGCGGCATCGTCCCTGCTCGCCTTCAACAAGGAAGGTTTGCTGGAGACCTACCGGCCGGTTGGTGAAGACCAATTGAAACCCTCGTTCCGTTCCAAGGACGGCGTCTTCGTCGGCATGGACGCGTTCCTCGGCGTCGTCTGCTACAACATTCCGGAGGGTGAAAAAGCCGGTCTCAAGACCCCCGCCTCGTACAAGGATCTGCTCGACGCCAAGTACAAAGGCAAACTGGTGATGCCGCATCCGGCCTCGTCCGGGACAGGCTATCTGATGGTCGCGGCCTGGCTGCAAACGATGGGTGACACCGACGGTTGGAAGTTCATGGACGCATTGCATGAAAACATGGCCGTCTACACCCATTCGGGTTCGGCCCCCTGCGTGCAAGCTGCCAAAGGCGAGCGTGTCGCCGGCCTTGGCTTTGATATGCGCGGTGCCAGCGAAAAGACCAAGGGCGCCCCGATCGACATCGTGCTGCCGACTGAAGGCGCCGGCTGGGACATGGAAGCCGCATCAATCATGAAAGGCACCAAACAGTTACCCCTCGCCAAAAAGGTCTTGGACTGGGCCGCGACTAAAACCGCAAACGAATTGTACGGCAAGTATTACGCCATCGTCGCCCATCCGGACGTCAAGAGCGCGCCCAAGAACTATCCGGAAAATGCCGAAGCCAAGATGGCGAAAATCGATCTGCAAGTGATGGCCAACAATCGCGAAGCCATCCTCGCCGAGTGGTCCAAGCGCTACGAGAGCAAAGCCGCACCGAAGTAATCCACGTTGGTGTCAGATACAAAGGGTCTGGCACCAGCCAGCCGATGTCGTAGGTTGGGTCAAGCGTCTCAGCGCGACCCAACGTGTTTTCGGCAGACGTCATCTCTATTGGGTCGCGCTCGAAACGGGCACGACCCCTTCTAAACGGGCGCAGCTTTTTTTGCGGACTTGTCTGACACGACTTTTGACCGCCGCTTGATGGACCCCATGGCCGATATTGCCTCGCCGTCTGCCGCCTCCCGTGCGGTCACGCCTCACATCCGCATCCGTAATCTGACCAAACGCTTCGGCGGCTTCACCGCGTTGAGAGCGGTTGACCTCGAGATCAACAGAGGTGAGTTGGTCTGCTTTCTCGGCCCCTCCGGCTGCGGCAAGACCACCTTGCTTCGCGCCATCGCCGGTCTCGACCCGCAAGACGAGGGCAGCATTGAAATCGCTGGCCGCGACGTCTCCAAATTGCCACCTGCCGCGCGCGATTTCGGCATCGTCTTTCAATCCTACGCTCTCTTTCCAAATCTTACGGTCGCCGACAACGTCGGCTACGGCCTCGTCAATCGCCGTGACAATCGGGCCCAACGCAAGGCGCGCGTCGCCGAACTCCTGGCCCTCGTCGGATTGCCCGAGCAAGGCATCAAATACCCAGCGCAACTGTCTGGCGGCCAACAACAGCGCGTCGCCCTTGCTCGCGCACTCGCGACATCGCCCGGCTTACTGTTGCTTGACGAACCTCTGTCAGCCCTCGATGCCCGCGTCCGCGTCCGCCTGCGCGATGAGATCAAGACGCTGCAGCGCCGCCTCGGCGTGACTACCATTCTGGTCACGCATGATCAGGAGGAGGCGCTCGCCATGGCCGATCGCATCGTTGTCATGAACCAGGGCACTATTGATCAGGTCGGAACACCCGAACAGATTTACGGCCGCCCGGCCACTGAGTTCGTCGCAGACTTCGTCGGCGAGATGACATTTCTCGATGGCATGATTGTCGAGCCTCACAAGGCCAGCGTCGACCGCTTCCATTTGTCGATTGGGGGTGCCCGGATTGATGCCGCGGACTTGAACTGCCTCCGGCCGGATGCCGAGGCGGATGCTGGTGCCGGCTGCGAGGCCGTGCGTGTCGCC
>JAYSUN010000095.1:0-2222 GCA_043719045.1 Hyphomicrobiaceae bacterium
AAGTATAGATGAGTTAAATGTCTCATTTATTGATTGTTAGACTTGACCCTTCAAACTAGAAGGCCCTACACGACGGCGTGGCCGAAGTGGTGGGTTAACCCGCTTTCTGGACCCGCTGATTAAAGAGTCAGCTGCGCAATGGGTCCTCGGGAAAAGCCCGAGGAAGACACCTTTGGAACTTGGCGCAGACGCAGCACAAACTTGGAGACACGGGCATGGCACGGCAAATGACTGGCGCAGAGATGGTGCTGACGGCGCTCGCCGATCAGGGTGTCGAGCATGTTTTTGGCTATCCAGGCGGCGCCGTTCTGCCGATCTACGACGAACTGTTCCAGCAGGACAAGGTCAAGCACATCCTGGTGCGCCAGGAGGGCGGGGCACTGCACGCGGCTGAAGGCTACGCGCGTTCGAGCGGGAAAGTCGGCGTCGCGCTGGTGACATCGGGGCCCGGCGCCACCAATGCCGTGACGGGCTTGACAGACGCCCTCATGGATTCGATCCCGCTGGTGTGCATCACGGGCCAGGTGCCGACGCATCTGATCGGCAACGATGCGTTCCAGGAGTGCGATACGGTCGGCATCACGCGGCCGTGCACCAAGCACAACTGGCTTGTCAAAAACGTCAACGACCTCGCGCGCATTCTGCACGAGGCGTTCCACATTGCGCGCACCGGGCGGCCGGGGCCGGTCGTCGTCGATATCCCCAAGGACATTCAATTCGCGACCGGCAACTACGTTGGCCCGACGAACATCGAGCACAAAACCTACCGCCCGCGCGTGAAGCCCGAGCTCGAGGCCGTGAAGGCCGCGATCGATCTCATCGCCAGCGCCAAGAAGCCTGTGTTCTATACCGGCGGCGGCGTCATCAATTCAGGCCCCAAAGCGAGCCAGCTTTTGCGCGAATTCGTGCGCCAGACCGGCTTTCCCATCACTTCGACGCTGATGGGGCTCGGCGCTTACCCAGCGTCCGACAAGCAGTGGCTCGGCATGCTCGGCATGCACGGCACCTATGAGGCCAACTGGGCGATGCACGACTGCGACGTGATGGTCAACATCGGCGCGCGCTTCGACGACCGCATCACGGGCCTTATCAAAGCGTTCGCACCCAACTCTAAAAAGATTCACGTCGATATCGACCCCTCATCGATCAACAAGAACGTGCGCGTCGATATCCCCATCGTCGGCGATTGCGCCTACGTGCTCGAAGAAATGTTGAAGATGTGGAAGGCGAAGGCCCCCGTCCTCGACAAGGCCGCGCACAAATCGTGGTGGAAGGAGATCGACGGCTGGCGGGCGAAGAAGTCGCTGTCGTTCAAGAACTCCAAAGACGTCATCATGCCCCAGCACGCGTGTCAGCGTCTGCAGGCTTTGACCAAGGACCGCGACACTTATTTCACGACGGAAGTCGGCCAGCATCAGATGTGGGCGGCGCAGTACCTGCATTTCGAGGAGCCCAATCGCTGGATGACATCGGGCGGCTTAGGCACCATGGGCTATGGCTTGCCCGCCGCCATCGGCGCGCAGATGGCGCATCCGAAGTCGCTGGTGATCGACGTGGCGGGCGATGCCTCGATCCTGATGAACATTCAGGAATGCTCGACCGCGGTTCAGTACCGCCTGCCGGTCAAGGTGTTCATCCTGAACAACGAGTACATGGGGATGGTCCGCCAGTGGCAGCAGCTCCTGCATGGCAACCGCCTGTCTGAAAGCTACACCGAGGCACTGCCCGATTTCGTCAAGCTTGCCGAAGCCTACGGCTGGAAGGGCATGCGCTGCGAGCATCCGGCTGATCTTGATGACGCCATACTCGAGATGATCAATACCAAGGTGCCGGTAATGTTCGATTGCCGCGTCGCCAAGCTCGCCAACTGTTTCCCGATGATCCCGTCCGGCAAGGCCCACAACGAAATGCTGCTCGGCGACATTTCCGACGAAGAAGTCGGCCGGGCCATCAGCAAGGAAGGCAAGGTGCTGGTGTGAGGTTAGGCGTCCAGCCAGGGATTGATGATTTCAATATCGAGGTTCGAAAAATCCTTGATGTTTCTCGTCGCAATCTTTGCGCCTTGCATCAACGCGATGCCAGCGATCAGGCAATCGATTGCTCCAGGTTGCTCACCCCGCCTGTGACGTTTGGCAAAAATCACCCCGGCAGCATTCGAAGCTGTGACGTCAAGGTCGAAAATTTGAGCCCCGAGGACGCTGGTCATCACGAGCGAAAACGCC
>JAYSUN010000096.1:0-2219 GCA_043719045.1 Hyphomicrobiaceae bacterium
CCCATAGTCAGCGTGCCGGTCTTATCGAAAATGATCACGTCGAGTTTGGTCGCGTCTTCAAGTGCCGACGCGTTCTTGAACAGGATGCCGTTCATTGCACCAAGCCCGGTTCCCACCATGATCGCCATCGGCGTTGCGAGGCCCAGCGCGTCGGGGCAGGCAATCACGAAGACGGTAATCATCAGGCTGAGCGCGAACAGCAACGGCTGACCGATCCACCAGTACCATATGACGAACGTAAGCGCTCCAACCACAACGGCGGCCAGGACCAACCACTGCGATGCACGGTCTGCGAGCAGCTGCGCGGGCGCTTTTGAATTCTGCGCTTCCTGGACCAGCTTGACGATCTGGGCGAGCGCGGTGTCTGCGCCGACCTTGGTTGCTTTATACTGGAACGTGCCGCTTTTGTTGATGGTTGCACCGATGACATTGTCGCCGACAATCTTATCGACCGGCATCGATTCACCAGTGAGCATCGACTCATCGACCGTAGAATCCCCCTCGATCAAAACGCCATCGACCGGGATTTTGTTACCCGGGCGGATCACCACAATATCGCCGGTGACAATCTCAGCGGTCGCGACCTCGACCTCTTTGCCCTCGCGCAGCACCATTGCCTTGGGCGGGGCGAGATCCATCAGCGCGCGAATGGCTTCGGACGCCCCGGCCCGTGCGCGCATTTCCAGCCAGTGTCCCAGCAGAATGAAGACGAGCAGGATCGATGATGCTTCGTAAAATTGTTGACCGCCCCAGATGAAAGTCGATCCGACACTAAAGATATAGCCAGTGCCGACGCTCAGGATGACCAGCACCGCCATATTGGCAACGCCGCTGCGGATGGCGCGATATGCAGCCACGACAAAAGGCCAGACCGGATAGAGGATGGCCGCGCTCGCCAAGAAGAACAGGACAAGGTCGAGCCGGAGACCGAACGGCGGTGTGATCTTGATAAAGTCCATGCCCATCGGCGAGAGAGCAAAGATCGGCAGACTGAAGGCGAGCGCGATCCAGAAGCGGTTGCGCATGTCGCGAACCATGCTTTGCATATCATGACCTGCACCATGGCCCATTTCCTGAGCCATCGCGTCGTTATTCTGGCGGCCATGATCTTTATGCGCAGGCTCCGCATCGTCAGTTTTTTCGGCCGACATGTCCATCTCGGCATGGCCCGAATGGGCTTTCATAGTGGACGATACTAGGAGCGCATCTGCAGCCTTCGGGGCAGCCTTCGGGGCAGTCTTGTTGCCCGCCGGATGGTCGACACAAATATGCTTGGGAATCGCTTCGCCTGAGCAGTGGAAGCCGCATTCCCTGATCGCCGCCTTGATCTTGGCGAGGCTCGTCTTTTTGGGATCATAGGCGACGGTAGTTGCGCCGGACACGGCATTGACCATAACACGTCCGACACCGGCAACCCGCTTCAATTGCTTTTCAATGCCGTGCGCGCCAAGCACCGAAAACAGGTTCCCGACATCGAGGGTGCTAGTGGTCATGATTACCTTCCGGCACCGGTGAAGGCGCTTCAGTTCAATATCCTTATCAACCTGCCGATTGGCCTCAGCAGCAAGAACCACCAGACTTTTTGTGATCAGCGTGCTGCGTATCGGCAGCAGGCTTAGCGTCGGGCTTGACGACAGCGGGCGCAGCGGCTTTGTCTTTGGCCATACCGCCGCAGCATCCATCGGACGCGGCTTTTTGGTCCGAAGGTGCGGTTTCGTGTGTCATTTCAAGTCTCCTGCTGAATGCGGATAACCGATCGACGACGCGTCGGCGCAACCGTGACCAGACCCATGTTGTATTCAGCAGAGCGGCATTGAGGATAGCCTCGGAAACTACCTAGCGCTGTGTATCGAAGCCACGCTCGGCAGCCAACGAGGCAAGTACGGCTAACAACCAAGGCAGCACGAAGGCCAGCAAAAGCCACTTGAAGTCAGAATCGATCAGAAAATTTGTAACCGCCATCCAGCCGATCGATGCCGAACCTGAAATTGCGACGACCGCTGTCGGCAACGGCTTTGTGTCGCGGAAACTGGCTGCGGCGAGATAGATAGTCAGCATGCCGGTGGCGAACAGAAACCCCCCGAGCACACCAAAAATCCGCGAAACCCAAGGCAGAAATCCAGGAATCGCGCTCTGTATTTGAGCCAGCGAAGCGCCGACATATCGCACGTCCTCGGGCAACAATGGCGGTCGCAGAAAGGCGAAGTAGCCGCCCATGC
>JAYSUN010000097.1:0-2218 GCA_043719045.1 Hyphomicrobiaceae bacterium
GAGGCTACCATGTCTGACTTCGGACCGCTCAATCGTCGCCAAGCGTTGCTTGGCACGGCAGCATTCGGCGCGACCTCTGCGATCGGCTTGTCACCCGCCGACGCTAAAGCACCACTCAGTCAAACCCAGCCGGCATATTTCTATCGCTTCCCGTTCGGCAAGATGCAGGTGACCATGGTGTCCGACGGGCCTCTGCCACTCGGCAAACCGTCTAATACCATGAAGGGCCAGCCGGAAGCCGAATTGACCAAATCATTGGCCGATAACTTCCTGCCGACGGACAACATCGTGCTTGAGCAGAACATCCCGATCCTGAACAATGCCGGCCGGGTGATCATGTTCGACACGGGAATGGGTTTCTCGAAGGCCTTTGGCCCGACCACCGGCCGCCTGATCAGGAGTATGGCACAAGCCGGTCTGCAACCAGGCCAAGTCGATGACATCGTGATCTCGCATGCCCATATCGATCACATCGGTGGCCTCGCGACCGCCAAGGGCAAACGCCTGTTCCCCAACGCGACCATCCACCTGTCCCAGGTCGACTACGATTTCTGGACTGACGAAAAGAAACTCACCGACAAAGATCTCGGCATGTTTATCAAGCATGCACGCGACAATCTGCTGCCGTACAAGGGTCGCATCAAGTGGGTCGCGGACGGGAAGGAAGTTGTGCCGGGCGTGCAGGCGATGAGCGTGCCAGGCCACACCATGGGGCACACGATTTATCTGATCGAGTCCGATGGCAAGAAATTGGCCTTCACCGGCGACGTCACGCACCACCAGATCCTGCTGACGGAAAAGCCACGCACCGAGTTCAGTTATGACAGCGATCCAAAAATGGCAGTGACGTCGCGCTTGCGCGTGTTCGACATGCTGTCGAAGGATCGCATTCCGATGCTGGCCTACCATTTCCCATGGCCGGGCTATGGGCACTTGGCGAAAACCGGAACCGATACGTTCCGCTTCTATGCGGCGCCGATGACCATCGTGCCGATGCCGCCCCCAGCACCGGCAAAGAAAGCTTGAGAGAGATGTGGTTTCAGGTGTCAGATCCGGTGGGTTTGACACCTCTGCACGGCAACCCGCGTCGTCGCCACGTCGCTGTCGTCAAAGCCAGTTCGTTGGCTTCACTCAGCCGGGGCGAGGGTCGGCGCTTTGGACGCCGTCGAGGGCTGAGCCGCCGGGGTTCCGCCCCAGAGGCGATGATGCAGGCGGTCGAGCGCCAGATATATGACCGGGGTTGTGTAGAGCGTCAGGATCTGGCTGACCAGCAGTCCACCGATGATGGAGACCCCGAGTGGCACCCGCAGCGAGGAGCCAGGGCCGGAGGCCATCGCCAATGGTATGGCGCCCAGCAATGACGCCAGGGTCGTCATCAGAATGGGACGAAAACGTTCGAGGCAGGCTTCATAGATGGCATCGCGTGGACTGAGGCCGCGCGTACGCTCGGCATCGAGTGCGAAATCGACCAGCATGATGCCGTTTTTCTTGACGATGCCGATCAATAAAATAATGCCGATGAAGGCAACCATCGAAAACTCGAGCCCCCAGAGTTGCAACGCCACGAGCGCACCAAGCCCCGCCGATGGCAGCGTCGAGATGATCGTCAGGGGGTGGGCGAAGCTCTCGTAGAGCACACCCAGAACGATATAGACGGCAAGCAATGCCGCCAGGATCAACAGCGGTTGGCCGCCAGCGGACGAAGTGGCGGCTTTGGCGTCGCCGGCAGCTTCTGCCCGGATGGTGTCGGGCAACCGCATGTCGGCGATCGCGCGGCGGATTTCGGCCTGGGCTTCGTCGAGGGTGAAATCAGCTTTGACGTTGTAACTGATGGTGATGGCTGGGAACGGTCCCTGGTGATTGACCACCAGCGGCGCCAAGCCACGCGTGATTTTGATCACCGACGTCAGCGGCACCTGCGCGCCTGCACGGCCGGCGACGAAGATGTGGTCGAGGTTGCCCGGATCGCGCTGCAGTTTCGGATCGACTTCCAAAATCACGCGGTACTGGTTGCGCTGGGTATAAACCACGGAGACTTGGCGCTGCGCGAAGGCATTGTTCAGCGCATTGTTGATGTCTTGCGTGCGCACGCCAAGGCGCGCCATGGCGGGCTTGTCCATGGAGATGTCGACCGACATGCCGCCCTGCTCGCGGTCGGTGGTGACGTCCTCAATGCCGGGAATAGCGCGCACGCGTTCGAGGACTTTCGGCGTCCAAG
>JAYSUN010000098.1:0-6053 GCA_043719045.1 Hyphomicrobiaceae bacterium
TGCGCCGACCGACACCGCTGCGCGGAGCCGGCCGTTCGGCGCGGTTCTGGGCACGCGCCAAGCGGCCGGCGCGCCACATGATCCCCCTGCGATTTCCCCCTTCGATGTCCCGGAATTTGATGGGCCCCTTGGCACAGCAGATATCCGGGATCTTTGCCTGCCACCGCACCTCAAGAACGCCACCCAGCCAGCGCCACGGAAAGAT
Source organism: Hyphomicrobiaceae bacterium (assembly GCA_043719045.1). Lineage (GTDB taxonomy): Bacteria > Pseudomonadota > Alphaproteobacteria > Rhizobiales > Hyphomicrobiaceae > JABFRJ01. Next base: position 206 of record JAYSUN010000098.1, read on the forward strand.
CCCGGATATCTGCCACGCGGTGCCCGCGCGCTAAATTCCGGGACACCGAGAAAAAAATCGAGAGCCACACGCAATCCAACGGACCAACTTTCGATCACCTATCAATCAGCGCGCTGCTGAGGCTTCGCACCCAGGCAAAAACCGACCGCTCGGCGCGTGCGCCTGCCGGGTCACACGACTTAGCGGCGCACCGACAGGAGCCGATCCGCAAGTTCGACAAAACCGGCACCGTAGGGTTTTGAGGTGACGTAGGCTGGGAGAGGGTCGCACTGGGCCCTCAGCGCGGTCACGTTTGCTACTCCAACCGAGTGCTGGAAGAAACCGAACATCGGTGCATCATTGGGACTGTCGCCAACGAAAATGTAGTCGGCGCGCGCGGTGTCGAGATCGACCGCAAAGATGTCTCGCATCAATCGCCGCGTCATCGTCAATTTGTCGTAGGCGCCGAACCAGCCGTTGACATGGATCGAACTGATCTTGGCGGTCGCCCCATGAGTTTGAAAAATTTCTACGATCCGTCCGACATCACCGACAGCCAGCGGCGGCACATCCTCGCAGACATCAATCGCCAGATCGGCTTCGCGGTACGCCTGGTCGGCCGCAATCGCAGCGCCTGGAACCGTTGTCAGGATTTCAGCTGCGATGGCAGCGAGCCGTTCGCGATTGTCGGTGCGCGTTGCCGGACTGTCGTGATAGCCGCGCAGCATGAGCTTTTGCGTGGCATCGTAGCGAAAATAGAACGCACCGTTTTCACCGACCACCGCATCGACCGGCCAACTGCGAGCGATCATATCGCACCAACCCGCAGGCCGCCCCGTAATCGGGATCAGCAGGATTCCGGCGTGGCGCAATCTCTGCAGCGCTGAATAGGTTTCTGCATCGATCCGACCGTGGGTCGTGAGGGTGTCGTCGATGTCCGTGAAGATACCACGAACGCGTGCGAGCTCTGCGACGTCGAGGCTCGCCAGAGGTTTCATGCGTATGGTCATGCCGGTCTCACCAAACCCAATCGGAACAGGGCCATCACATCGCTGACGGCGCGTTGCGGCGTGATTGTGCCCGCGTGGACGGCGGCTTCGAGTTTCGGCAACTGGGCCACGACCCGCGCATCCGCCTTTAGCGCTGACATCAGCTCGCTCTCGATCAGGGCCCGCATCCAGCGGACGGCTTGGCCACTGCGGCGGGCGTCGAACGCGCCGGTTGCGCTGAGCCGGTGGCGATGCTCGGTGATTTTGTTCCACAGCCCCTCGAGGCCGGCATTCGTCAGTCCGGATATGGTCAGCACCGGCGGATGCCACTCCGGCGTTGTATCGGACAGAATATGCAGCGCCGCTTGATAGTCGGCCGCCGCGCGCGTGGCCCGCGCGATGTTGTCACCATCGGCTTTGTTGATGCAGATGATATCGGCCAACTCGATAATGCCCTTCTTGATGCCCTGCAGATCATCGCCGCCACCCGGCAGCAAGAGCACGATGAAAATGTCAACCATGTCGGCGACGGTGGTCTCGCTTTGGCCAACCCCGACGGTTTCGACGAGCACGATGTCGAAGCCTGCCGCCTCGCATAGGGCCAGGGTTTCCCGGGTCTTCTTGGCGACGCCGCCGAGCGTACCCGAGGTTGGTGAAGGTCGAATGTAGGCATTGGGCGACTGCGCCAAGCGGCTCATCCGCGTTTTGTCGCCGAGGATCGAGCCCCCCGTCCGCGACGACGTTGGATCAACGGCCAGTACCGCGACCTTGTGACCGGCGACCACAAGGTTCATGCCGAATTGGTCGATGGTGGTTGATTTACCGACGCCTGGGACGCCGGTGATGCCGATCCGATGCGCATGCCCTGTGAACGGCAAAACGGTTTGCAACAGCTCCTGCGCCTGCTGTTGATGTTCCTTTTTTGTACTCTCCACCAGCGTGATCGCACGACCCAGGGCTGCCCGATTGCCGGTGCGAATGCCATCGACAAGGTGCGTCATCGAGACTGTTGGGTCCGTCGACATATGAAGATCAACTCATGCGATTCGGTGCAGCACCTCTGACCATGGCCATGCCACGCGCGGGCCGCAAGTGGAACGCGTGGCAATCGGCAGATTTGACGTTGCGGTTCGCGCGCCGCATGAGGCGTGTGGACCCACGGTTCGCATGGAGACCCCGGATGATCAGCCCGACACGCAGTGTGCTTTACATGCCCGGCTCGAACGCGCGTGCGCTCGATAAAGCCCGCAGCCTTGCAGCCGACGTCGTCATTCTTGACCTTGAGGACGCGGTCGCACCCGAGGCCAAAGACACGGCCCGCGCGCAGGTCTGTGCAGCTGTCAGCGCGGGCGGCTTTGGACCGCGGCAAGTGATCATCCGGATCAATGCCTTGTCGACGCCGTGGGGCTTGGCGGATTTGGAGGCTGCAGCGAAAGCTGCCCCAGATGCGGTTTTGTTGCCCAAGCCGGACATAGCCGCCGACATCGATCAGGCGAGTGCAGCCCTGCGCCGCGCCGGTGCGCCGCCACAGACGAAACTCTGGGCCATGATCGAGACGCCACTTGCGGTGCTGAACCTGCGTGAACTCGCAGCCTCTAGCCGCCACGCCGGCTCGCGGCTGACGGGTTTTGTCTTGGGCACCAATGACCTCGTCAAGGACACGCGCGCCGAATTGGATGCTCAGCGGACAGCGGCACTGTACTGGCTGAGTGCCGCTGTGACGGCCGCACGCGCTTACGGTCTCATCGTGCTGGATGGCGTTTACAATAACTTCAAGGATGCCGAAGGGCTGGCGCGCGAATGTGCGCACGGCCGAAGTCTTGGCTTTGACGGCAAGACACTAATTCATCCCGATCAGATCGCCGCCGCCAACACGGTGTTCGCGCCAACCGATGCTGAAGTTGCGTGGTCGCGCAGGATTATTGCCGCCTTTCAACAGCCGGAACATCAGGGCAAAGGCGTCATCACGCTGGATGGCAAAATGGTCGAACTCCTACATGCCGCAATCGCCCGCCGCACGGTTGCGATTGCAGACGCCATTGCGGCGCGGGGCTGACCCGGACGTCACGTGAGCAGATTGCGCAAACTCAGGAGCATCACGACAACACCAACGATGATCATCAAGATCCGGTCGGGCAAATGCTTGGTCGCCAGGGCTGCGAACGGGGCGGCCAGGACGCCACCGACAATGAGACCGGCGATCACCGGCCAATGCGTCAGACCAATGCTCGTCACGAACGTCGCCGAGATCGTCAGCGTAACAAAGAATTCAGCCGCGTTGACCGAGCCGATGATGGTTCGTGGCGCGCCGCCATTGCCGAGCAGGGATGACGTCACAATGGCCCCCCAGCCGCCACCACCGACGGCGTCCAGAAAGCCGCCGAAGAAACCAAGAGGCGACACCGAACGCGGGCTTCCAGCGGGCGTCTTGAGCGTGCGGAATGCGCGCCACAGCACGACAGCGCCGACGAGCGTCAGATAGGCCGCGACAAACGGCCTGATCTTTTCGCCAGGAATGTTGACCAACAGAGTTGCGCCGATGGCACCGCCAAAAGCTCCCGGAATGGCCAGGCGATAAACCAATTTACGGTCAACGTTGCCGAGCCGCCAGTGGGCCAGTCCGGAGGCGCCGGTGGTGACTGTTTCGGCGGCATGAACGCAGGCGCTGGCAGCTGCCGGGGGGACACCTGCGCTCAGCAGGACCGAGGTCGCCATCACGCCGTAGGCCATGCCGATCGCGCCATCGACCATTTGTGCAGCAAAGCCAACCGCAACATACAGCAACACGTCGTTCCACATGGGGAAACCTCCACCTGAACGAACGCCACCTGGCTCGGGCGACGCAGATTGATCAGGCTTGCAGGGGTTCGTGCCTGTAAAAAGTCGGTCTCGTGATGATCGATCCTGCCGGACACCGCTCTGAGGGGTGGGCGTGCGCAAGATTTGAACCTATGCAAGACTACAGGCAGATAACAGATGGGAAGTCAAAATGGTTAGGCTCACAGTGCACGAGGCGAAGGTCTGCGATTGGCTCAGCGAGCAGAGCAGTGCGATGATCGTTTTGCTCAAGGATACGGTGAACACCGGCTCCGGCAGCTATGATAAAACGGGTGTCGATGCGGTCGGTGGTGTGTTCGAGCGCTTTCTGAACGGCCATGGCCTGATCACCGCGCGCGAGCCGCACGCCACGTTTGGCGATGCCATCCACATCCGCCTCGATGATCAACCAAGCAATGAAAAACCAATTGTCCTGATGGGACATCGCGATACGGTGTTTGCCAAAGACGAGGAACAGCGCCGCCCGTTCAAGATTGAAGCGGGCCGCGCGTATGGCCCTGGGGTCGCTGACATGAAGGCGGGCTTGGTGATGAATGCGTTCGTCTTGGCGGCGTTCAAACATCTCGGTGGCAATCCAGTCCCATTGGCCGGCTTGATCACGGCGGACGAAGAGATCGCATCGCCATCGTCGCGACCGATCATCGAGCGGGTCGCCAAGACTGCGCGCTGCGTTTTTAATTCCGAACCAGGCCGCCCAACCGGCGCGGTTGTGACCGGCCGCAAAGGTGGCGTGTTCATGAGCTTCGAAGTGCATGGCAAAGCTGCTCACTCCGGCGGCGCGTTCGAAAAAGGCATCAGCGCCATCGGTGAGATCGCTCATAAAATCCTGGCGATCCACGCCCTGACGGATTTAAAGCGCGGCGTCACGCTCAACGTTGGCTTGCTCAAAGGCGGACAATCCGTCAACACCACGGCGCCGCATGCGGAGGGACAGATTGATCTGCGCTACGTCGATCCAGCGGACCGCGTGCGCACGCTCGCCGCCATTCAAAACATCATCGACACGCCGACGGTGCCGGGCACAACCGCATCGCTGACCGTGCGTGGTGAGTTTTTGCCGCTCACGCAGAGTGCTGACGCCGAGGCGCTGTTTTCCGACTATCAAACTGCGGCCGCGGATGCTGGACTGACCATCACCGGAGAATTCTCGGGCGGATGTGCCGATTCAGGTTTCACCGCCGCGGTCGGTTGCCCGACGCTCTGCTCCGTTGGACCGGTCGGAGGCAATGCGCACACGATCGAAGAATTTCTGGAGATCGACAGTCTCGTGCCACGCGCGCAGGCCCTGGCCCTCGCGATCCTGCGGATGCCAGCTGCGGCCGTCGCGAGTTGAGACCTCAACGCGCGGTCCAGCCGCCATCCGCAAACAGGGTCGTGCCGGTAATGAAAGTGGCGTCGTCACTGGCGAGGAAAACAATGGCGTTGGCGATCTCGACCGGACGGCCCAGACGGTTCATCGGTTGGCGAGCCTCAAGGCTCTTGCGGAGGCCCTCAGCATCAGCTGCAGTCTTGAAAATGTCGGTGAAGTAAGCGCTTTCGACGGTGCCTGGCCCAATCGCATTGATCCGGATGTTTTGATGGACGTGATCAAGCGCCATCGCGCGGGTCATGGCTGCAACTGCGCCCTTTGACGTGACGTAGGCGGCTCGGTCCGCAATGCCAACGCGGGCGACGGTGGACGCCGTGTTGACAATAACGCCACCGCCTTGTGCCGCCATGATCGGGATTGCAAATTTGCAGCCGAGGAAAACCCCCTTGATGTTGACGTTCATCAAGGCATCCCAGGCGGCCTCGCTGGTTTCAACGACGGATCCCTTGATGCCATAGCCGGCGTTGTTGACCAGAATATCGATTCGGCCATGACGTGTGGCTGTGCTGTTGATCAGCCCTTGAACGTCTGCGGACTGACTGACGTCGCAGGCATAGGCGCGTGCGGATTGGCCAAGTGACGTGGCAACCTTCTCGGCGCCTTGGAGGTTCTTGTCGGCCAAGACAACGCTCGCGCCTTCCTCGACAAAACGCCGGGCGGTCGCCTCGCCGAT
>JAYSUN010000099.1:0-18774 GCA_043719045.1 Hyphomicrobiaceae bacterium
ATCAGGAAGTCAAAGCCGTTCAGCAATTCAGAAAAGCCAAACGTCAGTCGGAGATCACCGGTGACCTTGTTCATGCCGACTGAACTCAGCGCAAAGCCCAGGCACATGGCGGCGACCACCTTCCAAGGTGAGCCTTTGCTCATGCCGATGAAGCTGGCGAAGGTCAGGAAGTAGACGGCAAAGTAGGCAGGAGGCCCGAATTTCAGTGCAAACCGGGCAATCACAGGGGCCATGAAGGTGATCATCACGACGGCCACGAGGGCGCCGACAAAGGATGATGTGAACGCGGCGGTCAGCGCCTCGTCAGCCTTGCCATTCTGGGCCATGGGATGGCCGTCAAAGGTGGTGGCGACCGACCACGGCTCACCGGGAATATTGAATAAAATCGAAGTGATCGCACCCCCGAATAACGCGCCCCAATAGATGCATGACAGCATGATGATGGCCGAGGTCGGCGGCATCGTGAACGTCAAGGGCAACAGGATGGCAACCCCGTTCGCCCCGCCTAGACCCGGCAAGACGCCAATGACGACGCCCAGCAAAATGCCCACCAGCATCAAGACCAGATTGTACCACGACAGCGCGACCTTAAATCCGCCCATCAGGGCTGAAATTTCATCCACGCAGATCTCCCCTACACGGTCGTTCTTCCCCACGCCGTTGTGTCACGGCTTGATTATAGTTTGAGCGCTATTTGCGGCACTGTGTTGGAGCATACGCTCACTTTTTTGAACAACACCCACGCTTAAACCCATGCTCATTGGCATGCCAGTACAGGGTAGACGCAATGTCGCACGCTGCGCAAGCGGCTTCTGCGAATCCCGCATATTTACCGCCACCGGCGTGCTGTTATCCCACAAACTTGCAGCGGGGCCTTGCGGAATTTTGAGACCGTGGTGTATGGTATACCAGAAACCAACGCGACCGCCTGTTGCCGAAGACTGCGACGTCCCTCCCGACGGTTTTCACATTCCGGGCCCCCCATCCGATGGCTGCATTACAGCTGCAAATCTCACCGATTGGCGACGGGCAAAGCCTGAAATCGCGCACGTACGTAGCGTTGCGCACCGCAATTCTGCAGATGAACATCTACGATCCTGGCGCCGAACTGCGGCTGGACGAGCGGGATTTGTCGGCGCGCTTCGGCGTCTCGCGCACACCGCTCCGCGAGGCCTTGGCGCAACTCGATAGTGAGGGCTTGGTTCGCATTCTGCCGCGCAAAGGCATTTTCATCGTGCGCAAAACCAAGGCTGAGATCCTCGACATGATCACGGTCTGGGCCGCATTGGAGAGCATGGCCGCGCGCCTCGCAACGAAACAAGCGGCGGACGACGGTATCGGCGCTTTGCATGAGTTGGTCGACGTCTTCAACTCGGACGAGGTCGCCCGCAATATGGGCGAATACTCCGACGCCAACATCAAATTCCATCAAGGCATCATCAAGCTCGCCCAAAGCCCGCTGATTGGCGATTTGACGGACGAGCTGTTCTTTCACGTCCGCGCCATCCGCCAGCGGACGATCTTTGAACAGGATCGGGCTCGCCGCTCGATTGTCGATCACAAGGAAATCGTTGCAGCCCTTGAAGCGCGCGACACGGAACGGGCCGAACGTCTCGTGCGCGAACATACACTGCGCCTGCGCGACCACGTCGACCGATATGTCGAAATCGACTGACACTTCGGACCAAGGCGGGCCGCCAAAATCGGTCAGCTTTTAGAAAAACAAACCCTGCAGGGTGAAACGGGAGCGACCTCAGAATGTCAGCCGAAACACAAACCCAGCCCTTGACCGATGGGTTCCATCTCGTCATCGACGCCTTGAAGCTCAATGGCATCAAAACCATCTACGGCGTGCCGGGCATCCCAATTACTGATCTGGGCCGCTTCGCGCAGGCCCAGGGCATCCGCATGATTGCATTCCGCCATGAGCAGCACGCAGGATATGCCGCCTCGATTGCAGGCTATCTGACCCAGAAGCCGGGCATCTGTCTGACCGTCTCGGCACCCGGATTCCTCAACGGGCTGACAGCATTGGCGCACGCGACCACCAACTGTTTTCCGATGATCCTGATCTCCGGCTCGTCCGAGCGCGAGATCGTCGATCTGCAGCAGGGCGACTACGAGGAGATGGATCAGCTGGCAGTCGCCAAAACGGTGTGCAAGGCCGCCTATCGCGTGCTGCACGCAGCCGACATCGGTATCGCCGTCGCGCGCGCCATTCGCTCGGCCTGCTCAGGACGTCCGGGCGGCGTTTATCTCGATCTGCCGGCAAAACTGCTCGGCCAGACGATGGATGCTCTGGCTGGTCAAAAATCATTGGTCAAAGTCATTGACCCTGCCCCACGCCAGATCCCATCCCTGGAAGCCATCGACCGCGCGCTCAACTTGCTGAAGGGCGCCAAGAAACCGCTGATCATTCTGGGCAAAGGTGCTGCCTATGCGCAGGTGGATGAGGACATCCAGCGTCTCGTCGAGCGCACGGGCATTCCGTATCTGCCGATGAGCATGGCCAAGGGGCTGTTGCCGGATACCCATCCGCAATCAGCCGGCGCTGCCCGTTCGATGGTGCTCAAGGATGCTGACGTTGTGATGTTGATCGGTGCCCGCCTCAACTGGCTGCTCTCGCATGGCAAGGGCAAAACCTGGGGGCCTGCGGGTGCGCAGAAGTTCATCCAGGTCGATATCGAACCCCGCGAAATGGACAGCAACATCGAGATCGCGGCCCCGGTCGTCGGCGACATCGGCTCGGCTGTCGCTGTAATGTTGTCGAGGATTGGAGCTGATTGGGTTAAGCCGAAAGCCTGGGCTGACAGCATCCGCGCGAAAGTCGAGGACAACGTCGCCAAAATGGCACCGCGCCTTAAGAACAATAACAATCCGATGGACTACCACGGTGCCCTCGGCGCACTCAAAACCATCTTCAAGGAGCGACCCGAAACAATCCTCGTCAACGAGGGTGCCAACACGCTCGACTTCGCCCGCTCGATCATCGACATCTATCAACCGCGTACGCGTCTCGACGTTGGTACGTGGGGCATCATGGGCATCGGCATGGGTTACTCAGCCGCCGCCGCCATCGAGACCGGCAAGTCCGTCATTGCCGTTTGTGGCGACAGCGCGTTCGGCTTCTCCGGCATGGAAATCGAGACCATCTGCCGGTACAAACTGCCGGTCTGCGTCGTGGTGTTCAACAACAACGGCATCTATCGCGGGACCGACGTCAACACTGCGGGGACCGACCCGGCCTGGACCACTTTCGTCAAGGATTCACATTACGACATGCTGGCAACGGCATTCGGCGGTCATGGTGTGCGCGTCACCTCGCCGGACGCATTGGCACGCGCGGTCAACGCGGCCCTCGACTCGCGCCGACCGACACTGATCAACGCGATCATCGACGAGAAGGCCGGCACCGAGAGCGGCCGCATCGGCAGCCTTAACCCGCAAAGCGTGGTGGCCAAGACTGCGGCCCATTGAACGACACTCAACCCGACCAGACCACTGACACAATAACCGAGCGCCTCGGGTCGGCGATAACGAACGATCCAGGCCGCAGCAATCGACGGAGGAACCACTATGACCCAAGCCCTCAAAGGCGTTCGTATTCTCGACTTCACGCACGTGCAGTCGGGCCCGACGTGTACCCAGCTGCTCGCCTGGTTCGGCGCCGACGTCATCAAGGTTGAACGTCCCGGCACCGGCGATATCACACGTGGGCAACTGCAGGACATCCCAAAGGTGGACAGCCTGTATTTCACCATGCTGAACCACAACAAGCGCTCGATCACCCTCGACACCAAGAACAAGAAGGGCAAGGAAGTTCTCGAACGCCTGATACTCACTTGTGATGTGCTGGTCGAAAATTTTGCGCCGGGCGTTATGGATCGGATGGGTTTCTCGTGGGAGAAGATCCACGCCATGAACCCACGCATGATTGTCGCCTCAATCAAGGGCTTCGGGCCCGGCCCGTATGAGGACTGCAAGGTCTATGAGAATGTCGCGCAGTGCACCGGCGGCTCAGCCTCGACAACCGGTTTCCGTGATGGCTTGCCACTCGTCACCGGAGCCCAGATCGGCGATAGCGGCACCGGCCTCCACCTTGCGCTCGGCATCACCACAGCCTTGTATCAGCGCACCCAGACGGGGCTCGGCCAGATGGTCACCTGCGCCATGCAAGACGGCGTGCTCAACCTCTGTCGTGTCAAACTGCGCGATCAACAACGCCTCGCCCACGGTCCACTGACGGAATACAGTCAGTTCGGCGAAGGCATGCCCTTCGGCGATGCGACCCCACGCGCAGGCAATGACTCAGGTGGCGGTCAGCCAGGCCGCATTCTCAAATGCAAAGGCTGGGAAACCGATCCGAACGCGTACATCTATTTCATCACGCAGGCGCCGGTTTGGGAGAAGATCTGTGATGTCATCGGCGAGCCAACCTGGAAGACCGATCCGGCTTACGCCACACCGAAAGTGCGACTGCCGAAGCTCAATGCGATTTTCGCCCGTATCGAACAGTGGACCATGTCGATGACCAAGTTTGCGGCGATGGACATTCTCAACAAGGATGACATCCCGTGTGGTCCGATCCTGTCGATGAAGGAAATTGCCGAGGACAAATCACTGCAGGCGACAGGCACCATCGTCGAGGTCGATCATCCCACCCGCGGCAAGTATCTGTCGGTTGGCAACCCGATTAAGATGTCAGCCTCGCCAACGGTGGTCGAACGCTCGCCCCTGCTCGGTGAACACACCGATGACGTGCTTGCAAATGTCCTGCGTTTTACGCCGGATGAAATCGCCGCCATCAAAGCCTCAGGTGCCACCGAGCCACCGGCAAAACGCGAAGCTGCGGAGTAAGGGGCTGCGACAGCCCCTCACCTAACGCACACCGTTACATCCTTAAACCTGTCGTCAACTGCCCCTCTCACCCGCCCACCTCTGTTTGGCGCTGACGCGCCGGGCGGGCACCCTCTCTCCCTGCTGAAGTCGCCTTGGGAGAGCGAAAGTAAGGAGATCTGCCAATGCGTATCGTCGTTCATGGCCAGGAAGCGTTCGGCAAGGCCGTGCTGGAAAAACTGTTGGAACGCGGCGAAAACATCGTCGCCGTCTGCTGCGCGCCGGATAAAGCCGGACGGCCCGAAGATCCGTTGAAGGCCTTCGCGCGCGAGAAGGGTTTACCCCTGCATCAGCTGAAAAGCTGGAAAACGCCGGAGGCGCTGGAGCTGATGAAAAGCTTCGACTCCGACGTCTGTATCATGGCCTATGTGCTGTTGTTCATTCCGCAGCCCGTGCTGGATGCGCCGCGGCTCGGGACGTTCCAATATCACCCATCGCTGCTGCCAGCGCACCGCGGACCGTCCTCGATCAACTGGCCCATCGCCATGGGTAAAACACGCACTGGACTGACGATTTTCTGGCCTGATGAAGGTCTCGATGAAGGTCCGGTCCTGTTGCAGAAGTCGGTCGAGATCGGCGCGGACGAGACGCTCGGCGATGTCTACTTCAAGAAACTGTTCCCGATGGGCGTCGATGCCATGATGGAGAGCCTTGATCTCGTCAAAGCCGGCGTCAAGCTGCGTCACAAGCAGAACCTCGCCGACGGCTCCTACGAGAGCTGGTTCAAGAAGGATATCACCGAGTTGAACTGGGCTGAATCCGTCGACGCGCTTTACAACGTTGTTCGAGCCGCCAACCCCGCGCCTGGTGCGTGGTCGGTGATCAAGGGTGTCAAACTCGACATCTACGATGCCGCCAAGGTGGCGGGAACCGGCGAGCCCGGCACAATTCTCTCGGTCAGCACAGACGGCATCACCATTGCCGCCAAAGGTGGAGCGATCCTTGCCAAGCGCGTGAAAGCTCCGGACGGCAAGAAGATCGCGGCGGCAGAGTGGGCCACCAGTGCCGGGGTTGTTCCAGGTGATCGCTTCGATGCGCCGGCAGCGAAGGCCTAAGTGTTACGCTTTGCTTGGGGAGGCGAGGATGGCAATCGGATTGTATGTGGGGTGGTTCGCGCCGGTCCTCGGGTTCCTGTCGATTGGACTCTCACTCTGTGCAAGCGACAGAGCCTCGCGGACCCCGGCGGCAGGCGCGGGCGTCGTGCCTGCCGCCGAAGGCGTGACGTGACCGTAACGGCCTTGAATCAGCAGCACGCAGACGGCCGAGGTGTTTAAATGGACTTCTTCAGTGGACCTTTCACGGGGCTTCAGCTTCTCTTGGCCTTCGGCTGTGGCCTTGTCGTTGGCCGCCTGATCTCCTCATCCGATGGGGTATTGCGCGACACGCGATTGGACCAGGCGCGCAGGCAAGACTTGTCGAGCCGTTTCGAAGATATCGCCCCGGCGCAGCAGGCAGCCGTTCGCGCGGCCCTGGCAGCCGGCAAGAAGATCGAGGCGATCAAGATCGTGCGCGAGAATACAAAGCTTGGACTGCGCGAAGCGAAAGAACTGGTCGAACGCCTGTAGCACGACAACTCGAGGTGCCGTCCCCGGAGGTGCCTCACCGAGCAACTTAACGAACCCCCATCGGCGGCAGAGCCTCGTGGGTGTGGGTTTCAACCAGACGTCCTGTTGCTGCGGTCACAGAGTTCGGCCGTTGCGGCATCACAAAACAGGAAACAAAGCCATGACAGTCCGTTCCGACATTGAAATTGCACGTGACGCCAAGAAGCGTCCGATCCAGGAAATTGGTGCCAAGCTCGGCATTCCGACCGAACACCTCCTGCCCTATGGTCATGACAAGGCCAAAGTCTCAGCTGAGTTCATCAAGGCCCAAGACGGCAAGAAGGATGGCAAGCTGATCCTCGTGACGGCGATTAATCCGACGCCCGCCGGTGAAGGCAAAACCACCACGACGGTTGGACTTGGCGATGGCCTCAACCGCATCGGCAAGAAGACTGCGATCTGCCTGCGTGAGCCATCGCTCGGCCCGTGCTTCGGCGTCAAGGGCGGTGCGGCCGGCGGGGGTTATGCCCAGGTCGTACCGATGGAAGATATCAATCTGCATTTCACCGGTGATTTCCACGCGATTACATCAGCCCACAATCTGCTGTCGGCGATGATCGACAATCACATTTACTGGGGCAATGCACAGAACATCGACACCCGCCGAGTCGTCTGGCGCCGCGTTATGGACATGAACGATCGCGCGCTGCGTGAGATCGTGTGCTCGCTCGGTGGCGTCTCCAATGGTTTTCCCCGTGAAGCCGGCTTCGACATCACGGTTGCATCGGAAGTGATGGCGATCCTGTGCCTCGCCAATGACCTCGCCGACCTGGAAAAGCGCCTGGGCGACATCATCGTTGCCTATCGTCGCGACAAGACCCCGGTGTATTGCCGCGACATCAAGGCCGACGGCGCCATGACCGTGTTGCTGGCCCAGGCCATGCAGCCGAACCTCGTGCAGACGCTGGAGAACAATCCAGCCTTTATTCACGGCGGCCCGTTCGCCAACATCGCCCACGGCTGCAACTCGGTCGTGGCCACCAAAACCGCACTCAAGATCGCGGACTACGTCGTGACCGAAGCCGGATTCGGCGCGGATCTCGGAGCCGAAAAGTTCTTTGACATCAAGTGCCGCAAGGCCGGCTTGAAGCCAGCCGCAGCCGTCATCGTCGCAACCGTCCGTGCCATGAAGATGAACGGCGGCGTCAAGAAGGAAGATCTCGGGAAAGAGAATGTCGAGGCCGTCAAAAAAGGCCTCGCCAACCTCGGTCGGCACATCGAGAACGTGAAGTCGTTCGGCGTCCCCGCCATTGTCTGTATCAACCACTTCATCTCGGATACGGATGCCGAAATCGCGGCGGTGAAGGCGTATGTGGCGACGCAAGGTTCGGAAGCTGTGTTGTGCAAGCACTGGGGCCAGGGCTCGGCCGGCATCGAGGAACTCGCGCACAAGGTTGTCGCGTTGGCCGAAGGCGGCACGGCGAACTTCAAACCACTGTATCCCGATGAGATGCCGTTGCTGGGCAAGATCGACGCGATCGCCAAGGGCATCTATCGCGCGGGATCGGTGACCGCCGACAAGAGCGTGCGCGACCAGCTGAAAACCTGGGAAGACATGGGCTATGGCAAATTGCCGGTGTGCATTGCCAAGACGCAGTACTCGTTCACCACCGACCCGAACGCGCGTGGGGCGCCGACTGGCTTCGACCTGCCGGTCCGTGAAGTCCGGCTATCGGCCGGCGCTGGGTTCATCGTCGCCATCTGCGGTGAGATCATGACCATGCCCGGCCTGCCGAAGGTGCCGTCGTCGGAGCATATCCGGTTCAACACAGCCGGCCAGATCGAGGGGTTGTTTTGAGGTGAATAGCCGCGTCCCATTCAAATCTTGAAGGTTGGGTTAGCGCGGCCGTCACGGATCGACGTCGCCATTGATGGCTCCTCCGCGCGTAACCCGACATTCAAGCGCTGTGCTCGTATTTGTTGGGTTACGCGCGGGAATCGGCGTGTCCGACATTGGCCACTGTGGCCGCGCTAACCCAACCTACGCCGATCATGACCATGCCCGGCCTGCCGAAAGTGCCATAGTCGGCGCATCCGCTTCACCACAGCCCGCCAGATCGAGGGGTTGTTTTGTGGTAGAGTGCGCAGGGAGTGTCTCGGATGACACTGCCCTGCGCTGACTGCCTGCGCCTTCTCCCGTCGCTGGTCGTATTGTGTTATCTGTGAGGCGTTAAAGAGGTGTCGTTCTTAGTTTTTCATTATCTATTGGTGGACCATGACAACACACAAAACCCTTTACGAAAATATGGTTGCGCAAGCTGGCCGTCACGCGGAATCTTCGGTGCCAGGTGCAACCGAAATTTGTGAGAGCTTCTCGCAAACTACCAAGCAACTTCAGGCGGAGCTTGAATCGGACTCGGTGGCCCGCGAAGAGCGTAAACGCAAGCAAATGAATGTAGCAGCGCGTGCATGTCAGACAGTTCGAGAGGCGATCGGCAACTTCGAGCAGTCATTGACCGGCGATGAAGAAGTGGGCGCCAGCTTTCCCTCGGGGTACGGCGAAGACCGTTTTTATGTGCTCAATATCAGGCCGCTGAGTGACGAATTGATCGAGATTGCAGGCAGGAATAAAGACGGTCGCCCACTGGTCCAGATACTGCATGTGGGGCAGCTGAGCATTCAAATTTGCGCGCTTCCGAAAATAGGCGCCGGTAGCCCACTACGAATGGGATTTATAGGCGATTGAGTTCGATCACTCCGACGCCACCCGCGCCACGGCGTCTGGCTCGCGTTCGATGACACGCAGTAGCATTTTCGCAGCTGGATCGATCCGACGTCGCCGCTCCTCCCACTCGCGCACCAGAACCGGCGATAAGCCGAAGCGCTTGGCAAACTCCTCGATGGTCAACCCCATCTTGCCCCGGATACGCGCCACGTTCGGAATCGGCCGCATCCGCGCCAACTGCTCGTCCGTCGACGGCTGCGCATCTGGATCCGCCACCGCCGCCGCATGGCGTTCTTCCTCAGTCATCGCATCGAAGCGCGACCAATCCGCCTGAGGAGGGTTGGCGGGATCGAGGCGATATCTGATTGTTTTGGGGTCAGCCATGTCGCAAGAGTCTACGCCTTGAAAGTGAAAGTCAATATCGCGCTACCTCATGATAGCGTCGCCGCTCGCGCCGATCGGCCGGCCGAGCTGAGATGAGGCGGTAGACATCGTCGCGGATCACGAAAACTACGAACAGCAAGCGGCCGTTGGCATACCCGATTGCGTTCAATCGATACTCGCTCGGTTCTGGATCGTCCTCCTCGAGGATATCTTGGTCTTGGAACACCAGCGTCGCAACCTCGAACCGGACCGCATGATTGCGCCAGTTCAACTCGGCTTTGTCTCGGTCCCAATCGAATTCCATGTACGCGATTGTGCACAACCTTATGGCGCAAGCAATGTTTGCGATCGTCGGCATCAACCATTTGATCTCGGATACGGACACGGAAAGCGCAGCACTTTAGGCGTAAAGTGCCGTCGTCGGAGCACAACCGCTTCAACACAGCGGGGCAGATCGAGGGGTTGTTTTGAAGTTGGTGCACTGTGCGACGTAGGTTTGGTCAAGCTCTTCGCGCGGCCCATCACCCACGGGTGGTCGCAGCCTGATGGGTCGCGCGTGAATGAGCCGTTTGGGCAAACCAAGCTGCTCGTTATCGCGCAGCGCAGCCAGCGCCAAAATTATCTTTTGGGGCCCGCATCTGCTTTTTGGGCACCTGTGTTAGCGTGGCCGCACGTCGCCTGCACGTCAGCAGGCCAACTGGCACGGGGAGATCTTCATGGACCGCCGCGAATTCCTCAAAACCACGACTGTCGCCGCTGCCGCCGCCACGTCGACAGCAACCGTCGCGACCGGAGCACTGGCAGCACCAACAGCCATGATCGGGGCATCACCGGCCCGCGCCGCTGGCGCACGTGAGTTTATCTTGGCGGTGCCGCAATCACTCGACCATATCGAGATCATGACGGCGGCCTATCGCATGGCGGCTCGGCTGGAGACGCTGTTTGCTGGCGCTCGCCATGTGACGATTACAACCACCGTTGAGTCGGGTTTCGAAGCCATCCAGACCAGCCGCGCTGACGCGTATTTTGGCCTCGACAGCCAGCACGCGCATCAGCACCCAGCCTTTGCCCTGTTGTCGAGTGCGCCGATCGGCGAACACATGGATGGCCCGACACAGCACGCCTGGCTCGCCAGCCATCGCGAGCCATGGCACGCTCTCGCGGCGGAGTTCGGGGCGATTGCGTTTCCAGCGTTTCATACTGGCCCGAGCGGCGGTCTGTATGCCGAACGCATGCTCGATACCGTGGCTGATGTGAAGGGCTGCCACATTGCAGCGCGCGGCTTGACGGCTACGATGCTCGGCCATCTCGGCGCCAACGCGCAGGTCACCTCGGACACCGAGCTTACCGCTGGGATCTCGACCGGCCGGTTGATTGCCGCCGAGCCGTTGATGGCGCCAACCTCGGCGGTGGCACACTGGTCCTACCAGCCGGGCCTCACCCCCGGTGGCCACATGCTATCGCTTGGCCTGAGAACGTCGACATGGGCCATGCTGTCGCCAGCCGAGCAGGCAGCCATCGAAGGCGTGGCTGCCTCGTCGTATCTGCAATCCCAGGCCGATGCTCAACTGCTGCAAGCGACGGTCCGGCGGCTGGACGGACATCGTCGCTGGCCGCTGCACACTGGCTTCAACGGCCGGCTCCAAGCCGATTTGGAGGCTGCTTCGGCGGCGACCCTGGATGACCTCGGCAGTCATGACGCCACCAGCCGCCGTTGGGTCGCAGCCTTCAGGGCGTTCCGCTCAAACGTCGGATCAGACCGCCTACGAATCTTGGTTTAATGAAGCAATACGACGGGGACGGCCGTTCGGCCCTTGAGCCGGGACTGCCCGGTGACAACGCGGGCTGATTGTGCAAAAATAATGCTTTAAGCGGCAGGCGCGGCTCCACCCCAGCGCGGCTGCCACCCAATGTGGGGTGTCGAAGGGAGTTGATTTGGATGGACATCGATCACAAAGCGGACCTTAAGAAGTATGCGCCCGCCGCAGACATGGCGCATGTCGACAAAATCATCAAACACCTCGGCATCGCCATGAAGGGCACGGATACCCAGCTGGTCGCTTGCTCCTCCAAAGACGAACTCGTGCGGGTGCGTGACAGCTGGTGCAAAAAGAAGTTGGCGCTGACCCAGCCCGACGCCGAACTCGATAAAGCCATCGCTGATATCTGCACGAAAATGAAGGGCGACAAAAACAAGTCGCGCGTCGCCTTCTATTATCTGCTGGCCGAGAAGCACGGCAAGTTGGCCGCCCTTTGAACACCGAAGGCTGCTGTCAAGGCGCGGGTCATTGCCTCTGCCGAACACTGGGCCTGGATGAATGGCGGGATCGGTCAAGGCTGACCGAGACGATGCGGCCCCCGCTTCGGTCAACTGCAACGCGAGCCTCGACACAGTTCGTTGGTCGCAAGGAAGGTTGCGCGTTCCTCTTTTGACACGCCATCCCAGCGCAGGCGCGGACCCATCAGACCGATTTGTGCATGCCACACAATAAAAACCGGTCGGACAGGGCAAACCTATCCGGCCGGATGACTTGATGTGGTGGGTAGGCCTGCCAGATGTCAGTGCGCCATGACCGCATCGCTATCGGCCGCCGCCTTCTGCACGGCCTTCTGCACCTTCTCGAAAGCGCGAACTTCGATCTGGCGAATGCGTTCACGCGAGACGCCAAACTCGGTTGAGAGGTCTTCGAGCGTCGCCGGCTCCTCAGCCAGACGACGGGCTTCAAAGATGCGCTTTTCACGCTCGTTCAGGGTCGCGAGCGCATTGGTCAGGTAGGATCTGCGCAAGCCCAGCTCCTCAGTCTCGACCATGCGGGTTTCAACACCCGGAGTGTCGTCGACCAACCAATCCTGCCACTCGCCGCCCTCGGTGTCAGCCCGCACGGGCGCATTCAAGGACGAGTCTCCACCCAGACGGCGGTTCATCGACACGACTTCTTCCTCAGTGACGCCGAGTTTGGTCGCGATCTGCTTGACGTGCTCGGGTTTCAGATCGCCTTCCTCGAGCGCCTGGATCTGGCCCTTCATCCGGCGCAGGTTGAAGAACAACTTTTTCTGGGCAGCCGTCGTGCCCATTTTGACCAGGCTCCACGAGCGCAGGATGTATTCCTGGATCGAGGCGCGGATCCACCACATCGCGTACGTTGCGAGGCGAAAGCCCTTGTCGGGCTCAAATCGTTTAACCGCCTGCATCAGGCCGACGTTGCCTTCGGAAATGACCTCACCGATCGGCAGGCCGTAGCCGCGATAACCCATGGCGATGCGCGCCACGAGGCGAAGATGCGACGTCACCAGCTTACTAGCCGCGTCGGCGTCCTCATGCTGCTGCCAACGCTTGGCCAGCATGTATTCCTCATCCGGCTGTAACATCGGATATTTGCGGATCTGATCGAGGTAGCGCGACAGCCCTTGCGAGCCTTCAAACAGCGCTGGCAGTGATTTTGTCATCGTCGTCATATCTGTTTCAGCCGATCCTTGCGGGGGCTTGGACCGACTGCCTCTATTGATCGTATAGGCCGAAGCGGGGGCTACGACCCGTGACAATCGCGTCTGAGTTAGACAGAAACGTAGGCTATTCCGAGGCTAGGAAATGAACACTTTCTTCTCAAAGATACGTGATGTCAGCTGAGTCAACGCCATTGGGCGAGCGCCTACGACGCTCACCCAGCTTCAACCCTGCGCTAGATCATGAGATATAACGTGAGGTCCGGCAAGATGGTTCAGTGTCAATGCCTCCGGGGCTAGCCCCACGGTCCATATCGACTGTAAAATCATTGGGTTAGACGCAAAAATTAATTCGTTGAAACGTCAATTGACCGATGGTCAACATCGCTGTGCAGCCGTTACGAGTGCTTGCTAGCACGTTTTGCGCCAGTCTGCACGACGGCGCCGGGCGCGCCAAGCGCTTTCAGCAGAACCGCCATGTCCGGTGGCAGGGGGCTGGTGAAGTGGAGAGCCTTGCCCGTACGGGGGTGGTCAAAGCCGAGTTCTGCCGCGTGAAGGGCCTGGCGCTGGAGGGCTGCGAGAGCGGCCTGCGCTGCCTCCGGCAATTTGGGCGCGCGCGTGAGGTGACTGCCACCATAAGTTGCATCACCCAGGATTGGAAAACCGAGATGCGCAAGGTGCACCCGGATTTGATGCGTGCGGCCGGTTTCCAGGGTCATGGCCATGAGACTGACGAGGGCGGCCCCATTGCTGTCCGGGAGAAAGCGGGCCTTCACCTCGTAGTGGGTGACCGCGTGGCGTCCGGAGTCAGCCTCGTCGCGCACGACTGTCATTTTCGTTCGATTTGAGTGGCTCCGGGCAATGGCTGCATTGATGCTGCCTGTCGGGCGGTCGGGCACGCCCCAGGCTAAGGCCAAGTAGCGGCGGACCAACCGGCCGTCCGCGCCATGCGCCTGAAACTGATCAGACAGGGATTGATGCGCCCGGTCGTTCTTGGCGATGACCAGCAAACCGCTGGTGTCTTTGTCGAGCCGATGGACAATGCCCGGGCGTTTGACGCCACCAATGCCCGATAAGCTATCGCCGCAGTGCGCAATCAGAGCATTCACCAGGGTCCCGGTTTCATTGCCGTTGCCGGGATGCACAACCAGTCCGGCGGGCTTGTCGACCACGATGATATCGCGGTCCTCGTGCACAATCGTGAGCGGGATCACTTCGCCCACTGGCAGCGGCGGGCGCGCGGCCGGCAGCGAAACGCGATACCTGTCACCAATTTTGACGAGAGTTTTGGCGCTGGTGACGGACTGCAGCCCGCCCATTGGGCCGACCATTGCCACCGCGCCAGTTTTGATCAGGTCCTGAATGCGGGCACGCGACAGCGGCGGTTCCCCCGCCTCGGCGGGCTCGACCATCGCCGCCTCGTCTTCGACCAAGGCAGAACCGCGAGCTTCAACCTCAGCCACCGCCGCCGCCGCCAGAAACTTGTCCAACCGCTCCCCGCCATCGCCGGGCAAAACAGTGACGTCCCACGACGTGGCAGCCTGTGGGTCAGGCAGCGTCGTCTCAGCCAATATCGTGGTGTTTGCTGGCATGTCAGGTTACGTCAGAGCCTTTCGCGTCCAGAGCTGAGCGGGCCCTGCGACAATGCAGATGGGAGACGATGCCAATGAACGAGCCAGACAACCAGCCGAACGTGCCCGCGGGTGTGATCCTGAACGACATGCAGATCAAGCGCCTGAAGATCGCAATCGCCCTGATGAGCGCGTTGATGATCGTCGGCATCATCGCTCTCATCGCCCGGGTGATCTATCTCGCGTCTGCGCGTCCGGAGCAAGCCGGCCGTTCAGATCAGGTCGGAGCGGCGTTACCGTCGATGGCAGGTGGAGGCGCGTTGATGGCCGAAGTGAAACTGGCGTTGCCCGTGGGTGCTGGCCTGAAAGCGACGTCGCTCGCCGGCAACCGGCTGGTCGCCCATTATGCCAGCCCCAAGGGCGAGGGCGTGATCATTCTCGATTTGAGCAGCGGCAGAGTGCTGAGCCACGTCCGGGTAGGGGAGTGAAGGCGGCCTGTCTTGAGGGGGGGTGCCGGTGGCTGTTGATAGCTCGACTTAGCAGACTTGTCGCGAGAAGCGCTCGATTCATCATCGGTCATCGATCATCGGGGAGGAGGGTCACCCTCGCCGTCCTGCCAAACCACCGGACGTACGGTCTCGTATCCGGCGGTTCATCATGCGCGATTGAGGCTGAGGCGTTGCTTTTGCAGTTCCGGCAATCCGAGTTGGGCGACGAAGCCATTCCGGAAGGCGTCGTGCATGTGGGCTACCCCGGCATTGCGCCAAGGCCGCCGGTCCTTGTAAATTTAAAACCGCACACGAATTTTCTGTGTGCAGCACTGCATCGGACGCACCATCCGCATCGCCAGCCGCTTCCATGCCGCCACAGACTAAAGCGCGGTCTGAGCCGTATTTATCGGTCGAGTTCATCGAAGATGCCCTTCGTTTCAGCCAGCCGGAAGTCGGCGATCCAGCCGCGCACGACGGGCGTTGACGAGACGACGATCTACCGCTGCTTGTCGGCCGCCGAAGCCGCTGCGAGGGCCGGCCCGGCACGAAAATGCTCCGATTGTCCGGCGGCGCGGGCCAAGACAGAACGTCCGCTGATAGCGCCAGACCGAACGTGCCCGTCGATGCATTGTCTCGGTCCGCGACCGTTCGGTGACCCGGAGCTGCCTTTCTCGGATTGTACTTCTTGCTTCCGCTGAACACCTGTGAGCGACAGGCTCAAAAATTCGGTCGATCGACCGATTTTCTTTGACATCGGTCGATCGACCGAATATTGCTCTGTGATGGCAAAGGCGCAGACCAAAAGACCGGACGTCGGAAAGGCCCTTGTCGAGGCAGCCAAAAAAGTTCTGCGGCGCGATGGCTATGCCGGGTTCTCGACGCGGGAGGTGGCAGAACAAGCCGGCGTTCCGCTCAGTCAGATTCACTATCACTTCGGTTCAAAGACGGGCCTCGTGCTGGCCCTGTTCGAGCACCAGAATAACGCTTTGCTGTCGCGCCAGCGGACCATGTTCGACGACACGTCCATTCCGCTGTCGGCGCGTTGGGATCGGGCCTGTGACTACCTCGATGAGGACATCGCATCGGGTTTCGTGCGCACACTTCAGGAATTGATCGCGGCCAGTTGGTCCGATCCCGAGATTGCGAAAGCCGTCCAGGCGGCTCAGTTCAGCTGGCACTTATTGCTTAGCGAAATGGCGGGCCGCGTCAGCGATGAAATCGGGGGACTCGGTCCCTTCACACCGAAGGACCTCGCCTCACTCGTCGCCAACGCATTCATCGGTGCCGAGAGCTATTTCCTTCTCGGCATGGAGAAGCAGGGCTTTCCCGTTCGGGACTGCCTGCGTCGCGTCGGCGATCTGATCCGCATTCTGGAGCAACAGAGAACATAGAGGTTTGTCATGCGTGCAAAACAGCCGGTCGACAGCGGATATGTCGAGCGGGCCGGAGTTCGCTTGTTCTATGAGGTGTTCGGCGATGGGCCGCAGGCGATGGTGTTTCTGCCAGCGTGGTCGATCGGGCATTCGCGCGTCTTCAAAGGGATGATCCCCTACTTTAGCGAGACATACCGCTGCATCACATTCGACGGGCGCGGCAACGGCAAGTCGGACCGCCCGGAGCTGATCGAGTGCTATAGCCTCGACACCTATGTCGCTGACGCGCTTGCCGTGATGGATGCGACCCAAGCGGGCTCTGCCATTCTCGTCGGGCTCTCGTTCTCCGGCATGTTGTCGGCGATCATTGCAGCGCACCACCCCGCGCGGGTCAAGGCCGCGATCCTGACGGGCACGGCAGCAAGCGTCGGGCCAGGCTACCCCTACATGGTGCCGCAGCAATTCCTCAATCCGAAACCGGATACAGAGGGGTGGAACAAGTACGACAAGGTATTCTGGCACACCGACTACCCGGCGTTCGCAGATTTCTTTCTGCGGCAAGTCTTCGTTGAACCGCACTCGACCAAGCAGATCGAAGACGGCTGCGATTGGGCCGCGGAGACGACAGGTCTGGCGCTGGCGAAGACGGTGGAGGCTCGTTTGATCCCGCCGAGCTTCGACGTCAGCGAGGCGATGTTTCGTAAGATCACATGCCCTGTCCTGATGATCCACGGCGACAGCGATCAGATCCAACCGTACGCGCGCGCCAAGATCGTCGCTGAACTGACAGGCGCGGAACTGATCACGATCCCCGGTGGCGGCCACATTCCGCAGGGGCGGTTTCCAGCCTTTGTGAATACGGCCGTCACTGATTTCCTCGAACGTCGGCTCGGTCACGCGAAAACGGTGCCGACCAAAGCGACGGTCATGTCGCGCACCAAGAAAGCGCTCTATCTCTCGTCTCCCATCGGCCTCGGCCACGGCCGCCGCGACATCGCGATTGCGCGAGAACTCCGCAAACTGCACCCGGACCTCAAGGTGAATTGGCTCGCCCAAGACCCCGTCACGCGGCTGCTCGACTCGGCCGGCGAAACAATCCATCCTCTCAGCCCGCGCTTGGCGAACGAATCCCGCCACATCGAACTCGAAAGCGGCGAACACGAGTTGCACGCGTTCCAGGCGATCCGGCGCATGGACGAGGTTCTCGCCTTCAACTTCATGTTGTTCCAGGATGCCGTGAAACACGGCGACTACGATCTGGTCATCGCCGACGAAGCGTGGGACGTCGACCACTACTGGCACGAGCATCCCGAACTCAAGAAGGCGAAGCTCGCATGGCTGACCGACTTCGTCGGCTTCGTGCCGATGGCGTCGGGAGGTGCACACGAGGCGTTTTTGGCCACCGACTACAATGCCGAGATGATCGGGCATGTCGAGCGCCACAAGAGCGTGCGCGATCGTGCCATCTTCGTCGGCAATCCCGAGGACATCGTGCCGCTGTCATTCGGCACCGACCTGCCGAACATGCGCGATTGGATTCCGAAGCACTTCGACTTCTCAGGCTACATCATCGGCGAACATCCCTCGACGTTCGGGCCGCGCGCAGAACTGCGCCGTCAACTCGGCTATCGCGACGGAGAACGCGTTGCCATCGTCACCGTCGGTGGTTCTGGAGTCGGCGCGCACCTGATCCGCCGCATCCTGCAAAGCATTCCGATGGCGCGCGCCAACGTTCCCGACCTGCGTGTGATCGTCGTCGCCGGTCCGCGCATCAATCCGCAAGAGATCGCTCTGCCGGAGGGTGTTGAACTGCGCAGCTTCGTCCCAAACCTCGATCGACATCTCGCCGCCTGCGACGTCGCACTTGTTCAGGGCGGGCTGACGACATGCATGGAGCTGGCGGCGGCAGGCACGCCGTTCGCATACTTCCCGCTGAAGAACCATTTCGAACAGAATTTCCATGTCGCGCACCGTTTGCAACGCTACGGCGCCGGCACGCGCCTCGACTACGACACCGCGACGCCGGACATCATCGCTGATGCGCTCGTAGCAGCACTCAAAGCGCCCGCTCGAAGCGCCGCGGTCGAGGCAGACGGCGCCGTCCGCGCCGCGCGCATGATTTCGGATCTTCTTTGACCGATGGAGCAATCTATGGTCAGTTGGGTGATTAATTCGTTCGCCACCACATTTGCCCGTCCAATAGCCCTTTTTTAATTCTACAGCCAGGAGACACTTCATGACCACATTCGATCCCACGAAATACAAAGAAACGACCCGCGAGCAATGGCAAGCAGCTGCTGACGCGTGGAATGATTGGGGTCCGTTGTTGCGCACCTGGCTTGGACC
>JAYSUN010000100.1:0-6036 GCA_043719045.1 Hyphomicrobiaceae bacterium
CAACGCCACACTCAGCCCATGATTTTGCTCGTGGCCCTCATGTCGCGCCAAAATTGAAAGAAGTCGCGGCCATTCAGCAATTTTGGCGCGACGGGCCACGAGTGTGGCGGAATGGCGCCCCCAAGCGGCGGAGCCGAAGTGTGACGCTTGGAGACCGCAAATGTCGCTTCTTTTGGTACTCGTTCGCCACGGTGAAAGCGAATGGAACAAGCTCAATTTGTTTACTGGCTGGAAGGATCCTGATCTCACTGAGAAGGGAGTGGCTGAGGCAAAGGCTGCCGGCGACCGGCTGAAAGCGGAAGGCCTGACTTTTGATTTGGCATTTACCAGCAAGCTGACACGCGCGCAGCGCACCCTCAAATACATTCTCGACGGCATCGGCCAGCCGGATTTGCAGACTGAGCAGGACCAGGCACTGAACGAGCGCGATTACGGCGAGCTTTCGGGCCTCAACAAGGACGACGCACGCAAGCGTTGGGGCGACGAACAAGTGCACATCTGGCGGCGGTCATTTGACATTCCACCACCGGGAGGTGAGAGCCTCAAAGATACAGCGGCACGGGTCATACCGTACTATCAAAAGCACATTTGGCCTGCCGTCAAATCGGGCAAGCGCGTGATCGTGGCAGCTCACGGCAATTCACTGCGTGCGCTCATCATGAAGTTGGAAAACCTGACGGGAGAGCAGATCATCGCCCAGGAGCTTGGCACCGGCGTGCCGATTGTCTATCGGCTGTCAGAGACGGGTGCCGTTGTCTCACGCCTGGATCTTAAAGCCTGAACGCTGCACGAACCTCAGATTTTCAAATTTGAAAAACGACGCGTCAACGCCTGCAGCCCGCTAAAACTTCTATTGGCCGACCGACGAAAATGGGGACTGACATGACCAAACCAACTGTTGAGCAAGCCAAAGAGCAAGCCAAGAAATTTCAGGTTCGCCTGCACACGGACAAGGATCTGCGCGACCGCTGGACCGGCGTCTTTATTGGCATCATCGCACTGTTCATGGCTGTCTGCACAATGCTCGGCAATAACGCCACCAAAGATGCCAACCGTTTTAACATTGAGGCCAACAACAGCTGGAATTTCTTCCAAGCCAAGAACCTGCGTCGACAAGTCGTCCGCATGCAAATTGACCAGTTGGAACTTGAGTTGCTCGCCGCGCCAACGATGCCGGAAACGGCGCGAGTCGCCTATCGCAAGAAAATCGATGACTACAAAGCGCTCGATGTCACGCTGACCTCAGACAAGGTCAAGCAGGAAGGGCTGGATGAGCTATTCACCAAGAGTAAGGCCCTGGAAGTCGAACGCGATCTGGCATTCAGAAAAGACCCCTATTTCGATTGGGCTCAGACGTGTCTGCAAATCGCGATTGTTCTGGCCTCGGTCTGCCTGATCACTGGCGCCCTATGGCTGGTTTATGTCAGCGCGGCACTTGGCTCTATTGGCATCGCGCTGATGCTCTGGGGCAGCATGCTAACGTGATCGAGATCACTGCCCGTGTTGAGAAACCTGCGCGGCCTTGGTTTGGAATTGCCGAGCGATCAACAGGCCTTTCAGGACTCGGAGCAGCCCAATCGCCAGCAGCGGCGTCAACAGTCCCCAAGCCAGAATATGAAACCAGACCGTCGCATTGAACTTGAACTCGGCAATCAGGGCTGCACCAAGGACAAAGAAGCCAAGAATAAAGATAGCAAAAATGGCTGGGCCGTCGCCAGCGTCAGCGAAGCCGAAATCCAAATCACACACTGTGCAGCGTTCCCGCACCACAATCACCGATCGAAACAACGGGCTTTGACCACAGCGCGGACAGCGCCCTTTGAAGCCAGCCTGAGTGACGGTTGGTTGCGGCATTGGACCCGAGCTTTCACAGTCGTTGCGACAGACGGCACCAGCGCCAAAAAACCACCGCGCGTCAAGTCAGCCCGATGGGCCGGCATAAAGTCGCCGACCTAACCTTTGGCCGACCTAACCTTTGCATGACCGGTTCGGTGGGAAAATCGGAACTGACAGGCTCAGCCGCGTGCTATAAACACGCCGTTCACTCCAACGGCTGCACTGAAAGACTGAACCGACATGACTGAACGCTCCATTGTCTGTAACGGCCGTAGCTATAACTGGCCGAAAGCGCCAACGGTCGTCGTCTGTCTCGATGGCTCAGAGCCCGGCTATATTGAGAAAGCCATCGAGGCCGGACGTGCGCCGTTCTTCGCCAAGATGCTCAAGACCGCCAATCTGATCGCACATTCGGTCATCCCGTCGTTCACCAACCCGAACAACCTGTCGATCATCACGGGTCGCCCACCGGCTGTCCACGGCATTGCCGGAAACTTCTTTTACGACGCCGCAGCCAAAGCTGAGGTGATGATGAACGATCCGAAGTTTTTGCGCGCGCCGACAATTCTGCGCACCTTTCATGACGCAGGCGCTAAAGTCGCGATGGTGACTGCCAAAGATAAACTGCGCCTGCTGCTGTCGAACGGACTGGATTACAGCTCGGGGCGAGCCATCGCGTTTTCATCGGAGCGTGCAGACAAAGCCACGACAGCTGACAACGGCATCGACAACGTTCTGAGCTTTACCGGCAAGCCGCTGCCCAACGTCTACTCCGCAGACCTGTCGGAGTTCGTGTTTGCGGCCGGCGTCAAACTGATGGCCTCGTTCCGTCCAGACCTGATGTACTTGTCGACCACGGATTACATTCAGCACAAAGCCGGCCCCGGGACACAAATTGCAAATGATTTCTATGCCATGATCGACGGCTATCTGGCACAACTCGATGCCATGGGCGCGATCATCATCGCCACCGCCGATCACGGCATGAACGACAAGCATGATCCGCTGAGCAAAGCTCCGAACGTGATCTATCTGCAAAGCCTCTTTGACGACTGGCTCGGCAAGGATGTGGCACGCGTTGTTTTACCGATCACTGACCCTTACGTGGTGCACCACGGCGCGCTCGGTTCGTTTGCCACGGTCCATATTCCAGCCGCTGCGAATGCGCGTGATTTGATCAATCGCCTGATGCAGCTGGAAGGCGTCGATCTCGCGCTGACGCAGCGTGAGGCGTGCGATCGGTTTGAGCTGCCGGCCGATCGTATCGGTGATATCGTGATCACTTCAAACCGGCATATGACTCTGGGTACCGCGCCAGAAAAACATGACCTCTCCGGCCTCGATGAACCGTTGCGGTCGCACGGCGGGTTGACGGAGGAAAAGGTGCCTCTCATTGCCAACCGAAAGCTCAACATTCCCGGCAAAGCGCACTTGCGAAACTTCGATGTTTTTCACATCGCCTGCAATTCCGTGTGATCGTTTTTCGCTGGGCTGTGCGTGACAGTCCGAACTCCGTCTGGTACCGTGTTCGTGGGTATTGTCCCAAGCCGTTGGTTCAAATGGAGAACCCGCAATGCTGAAAACAGTCCTTGCCGCCACTGCCGTCATCGCCGTTGGCATCTCTGCCGCCGCCGCTGAAGGCTGCAACAGCTACAAATCCGTACAAACGCCAGTGCCGCCAGTCGCAAGCGTTGAGCCGGTCCAGACGCCGCTTCCAGCCGACATGAAAAAGGAAGTTGCCGAGGCCGACATCAAGACAACCGACGCGCCAAAGACGAATTGAACGCGCTGATAGCGTCATCGCCAGCCGCTCCGGGGCAACTTGGAGCGGCATTTTTCTGTCCGGAGACTTCAGTCGTGACCGCCATTCCGATCTGGGACACCGTCCGCGGCAATGCGCAAAACTATGATGCATGGCTGTGCGATATCTGGGGTGTCCTGCACAACGGCGCGGCAGCCTTTTTACCTGCTGTGAACGCGTGTGCGCACTTCCGGCAGAAAGGCGGCCGAGTGATCCTCGTCTCCAATGCGCCACGACCAGCTGCAGCCGTCGCAACACAACTGGATGCACTCGGCATCACGCCCGCGAGTTACGACGCCATTCTGACGTCCGGCGACGTCACGCGGACGCTGCTCCAGAGTATGCCGCCGCAAGCCATTTACATGTTGGGACCCGACCGGCATCGCTTGCTCGTCGACGGTCTGGATCACGCATTTGCCGACGAGACCTTGGCCGAACTGGTCTTGTGCAGCGGCTTGTTCGAAATCGATCCGGCTGAAACTCCGGAGCGTTACCGGCCGCATTTGGAGCGCATGGCGCAGCGCGGATTGCCGATGCTGTGTGCCAATCCGGACCTGACGGCCGACTCGGGTGGCACGATCTTGTTCTGCGCGGGCTCGCTCGCGGCGATCTATGAAAGCATGGGTGGCAGTGTGACTTACGCGGGCAAGCCGCACGCAGCTGTCTATGCCGAAGCGCGGACGATGCTGGCTGACATGGCCGGGGACGCTGACCTGCGCATTCTGGCCATCGGCGATGGCGTCAACACCGATATCCGCGGCGCGGCGGGCGCCGGCATTGACGCACTTTACATCGCCAGCCGAATCCATCTGACCACGGCTTTCTCAAGTTCAGCCGTGGCGCAACTTTTCGCGCCATATCCGTTCAAACCTAAGGCTGCGATGGCCGGACTTGTTTGGTAGGACAATGCGATGATCAACCTGGGCTTGTTGAGACCCATCCTGCTCATGTTTGATGAGCGCAAAGCCCGCGATCATGTCAACGCATGGCAACAGGCTTTGGCTGAAAAAATACACCGATGCCAAGCCCGGGCCACCTAAAGTCACGCCCTGGGATACGCTCGAGTTAGAGTTGGCGGATCCGTTTGGCAACGCGTTGGTGGTCTATCAGGCCGTTGGTCCCGCTTGATCTCCAGCGGACCCGCCCATTTGTCTTGCGCTCGCGCATCGGCTCGGCTTTTATGCCGCCCAGCTTAACGCAAAGGAGAACTCCCCATGGTTGATGCCGTAATTGTCTCGACGGCCCGCACGGGCCTCGCCAAGTCCTGGAAGGGCGCCCTCAACAACACCCACGGTGCGGCCATGGGCGGGCATGCCGTCAAGCACGCGATCAGCCGGGCCAAGATCGACGCCGCAGAAGTCGAAGACGTGATCATGGGTTGCGCCAACCCCGAAGGCGCAACCGGCGGCAATATTGCCCGTCAGATCGCATTGTCCGCAGGCTGTCCAATCGGTGTGTCCGGCATGACCGTCAACCGCTTCTGCTCGTCCGGTCTGCAGACCATTGCGCTTGCCGCCCAGCGCATTCAAGCCGGTGAAGCTGATGTCTTTGCGGCCGGCGGCGTCGAAAGCATCAGCCTCGTCCAAAACGGAGCGAACCGTTTGCACGGCGTTGACAAGGCGCTGAAGGCAAAGAAGCCCGAGATCTATTGGAATATGCTGCAGACAGCTGAAATGGTCGCCAAGCGCTACGGCATCGCACGCGAGGCCATGGACAATTACGGCGTCGAAAGCCAACTGCGTGCGGCCGCGGCCAAGCAGGGCGGCAAATTCAACGATGAAATCGTCGCCTTCAAAACCATGATGACCAAGACCGAAATGAACGACAAAAAAGAAGTTGTTCGCACTTGGGAAGAGGCAGTCACGCTCAACGAAGATGAGGGCATTCGCGGTGACACCACCTATGCCGGCATCGCCAAAATTCGCCCGGCCATCGAGGGCGGCTTGATCTCGGCCGGCAACGCCAGCCAGTTTTCGGATGGTGCCAGCGCCGCCATTGTGATGAACGCAAAACTCGCTGAAAAGCGTGGGCTCCAGCCACTCGGCATCTTCAGAGGCTTTGCTGTCGCCGGTTGTGAACCAGATGAGATGGGCATCGGCCCGGTTTATGCTGTACCGAAGTTGTTGCAGCGGGCGGGCATGAAGGTCTCGGACATTGACCTGTGGGAACTCAACGAAGCCTTCGCCGTCCAGGTCATGTACTGCCGCGACAAGTTGGGCATCCCGAATGACCGCCTGAACGTCAACGGCGGCGCGATCGCCGTTGGCCACCCCTATGGCGTGTCGGGCGCCCGCCTTGTCGGTCACGCCTTGATCGAGGGCAAACGCCGCAAGGCGAAACACGTCGTGGTCACCATGTGCATTGGCGGTGGCATGGGGGCAGCGGGCCTCTTCGAAGTG